>JAGPGI010000154.1 GCA_018056045.1 Paracoccus sp. (in: a-proteobacteria) | reverse complement strand
GCACCGTCATCGAGGAAAACTCATGCGCAAGCTGGAAGGTGCGCAAAAGCCCCTTGTGGAACAGCTCATGCGGCGCAAGCCCGGTGATATCCTCGCCCGCCATGGTGACACGCCCCGAGGTCGGTTTCAGAACTCCGGCGATCACGTTGAAGAGCGTTGATTTTCCTGCCCCGTTCGGGCCGATCAGCCCGGTGATCGAGCCGGTTTCGATGGTCAGGCTGGCGCCGTTCACGGCGCGAAAGCCTCCGAAATGCTTGTGCAGGTCATGGACCTGGATCATGTCGCTCCCCACCTTCACGCGTTGCATGAAGAATACCCGTTACGGATTTGTTTTATATTATAGAAAGGGCCCGGAAAACCGGACCCTCCCCAGATTTGCAGAGACTTAGCGGAAGCCGACGACGTTCAGCTTGCCACCTTTGAAGTCCACTTCGCGATAGACGCCCGAGCTTTCGCCCGGCTCGACCAGTTCGACCGAGGTTGCGCCGACATAGTCGATATCCGTGCCTGCCGCCAGCAGTTCCAGACCCTTGGCCAGCTCGCCGGGCAGGACTTTTTCGCCGGGAGCGTTGGCGACTTCCATGACCTTGTCCTTGTAGACCTTGGGGTCCGAGGACTTGGCGGCCTGCATGGCCAGCAGCATCAGCGCGGCGGCGTCATAAGCCTCGCCCGAGAAGGCCGAGGTGCCGTCAAAGCCGCCGGCCTTGGCGGCTTCGGCGAACTTGTCATGGCCGTCGCCCTCGGCCGAGGGGTTCTGACCGAACGAGGTTTCCAGCTGGGCGCCGAACTTGTCGACCAGCGCCTGGTTCACCATGCCGTCGGGCAGCACGAAGGTTTCAAAGGCGCCGGTGTCCAGCGCGCCCTGGATGATGCCGGCGCCGCCCTGATCGGCATAGCCGACCACGACCAGCGCGTCGCCGCCGGCTGCGGCCAGCGCCGCGACCTCGGCGGAATAGTCGCCCTTGCCGTCGTCATGGGCCGAAACCACGGTGACGTTGCCGCCCTTGGCCTTGTAGGCATTGGCGAAGCTGTCGGCGAGGCCCTTGCCATAGTCGTTGTTGGTATAGGTCACGGCGACCGACTTGATGCCGCGCTCCAGCACGATATCGGCCATGACTTCGCCCTGACGCGCGTCCGAGGGCGAGGTGCGGAAGAAGAAGCCCTTGTCGTCCAGCGTCGACAGCGCCGGCGAGGTCGCCGAGGGCGAGATCATCACCACGCCGTTCGGCACGCCGACCTTTTCCAGCGAGGCGATGGTTTCACCCGAGCACATGCCGCCCATGATGCCCTTGACGCCTTCCGAGGTCACCAGGCGCTCGACCGCGGCGACCGAAGCGGCGGCGTCGATGCAGGTATTGTCCGCGAGAACCGGCACGATGGTCGAGCCGTCCAGCAGCTTGCCGCTGTCGGAGACCTCTTTCATGGCCAGTTCGGCACCCTTCTGGATCGGCGGTGCGATGGATTCCAGCGGGCCGGTCATGCCCAGCGAAATGCCCATCTTGATTTCCTCGGCGCCGGCGGCGCCCGCGATCAGCGCACCTGCGGCGGTGGCCAGAAGAAGTTTTTTCATCGAGATACTCCCTGTGTGGAACGTTGTCCTGCCGGGCAGGCTATAAGCCCCCGGACGAAAAGAAAAGTGTGTTGGCGGGGGGCGGTGATGCCGAAATGGCCAAGCTGACGTAGCGGCATCCGATCGGTCCCCCGGCTCATCCGGCAGCGTCGCTGGTGCCGCGCTGGCGATAGGGCGTGCTGCCATAGCTGGCGCGGTAGCATTTCGAGAAATGCGCCACGCTGGCAAAGCCGCTGGCCAGCGCGATCTCGATCACGCTCATTTCGGTCTGCATCAACAGGTTGCGGGCGCGTTCCAGCCGGATTTCCATGTAATAGCGCTTGGGCGAGCGGCCCAGATAGCGGGCGAACAGCCGTTCAAGCTGGCGCGGCGACATTCCGGCCTCGGAGGCCAGCCGCGCCGGGCTGACCGGATCCTCGATATTGGCCTCCATCCGCGCCACGACCTGCGCCAGACGCGGATGGCGGGCCCCGATGCGGATCGGAATCGACATGCGCTGATGGTCGTCCTCGGAGCGGATCGAGGTATGGATCATCTGATCGGCGACCCGGCTGGCAAGGTCGCTGCCATGATCGCGCGAGATCTGGCGCAGCATCATGTCGATGGCGGCGGTGCCGCCGGCGGCGGTCAGGCGGCTGCCATCTTCGACGAAAACCGTGCGGACCAGCGTCACATCGGGGAATTCCTCGGCAAAGCTGTCCTGGTTTTCCCAATGGATGGTGGCGCGGCGTCCGGCCAGCAAGCCGGCCTCGGCCAGCACCCAAGCGCCGGTGCACAAGGCCCCCATGCGCGTGCCGCGCCGCTCTTCGCGCCTGAGCCAGGCCATGACCGGGCGGCTGGCCGCGCGCGCCACGTCGACGCCACCGCAGACCAGAATCGTGTCGCCGCGCTGGCTTTCAAGCAGATCGCCGTCCAGCGCCATACTGGCGCCGTTCGAGCAGCGGACCGAGGTGCCGCCGGCTCCCACCAGCCGCCAGTCGTAGAGCACCCGGCCCGAAAGCCGGTTCGCCAGCCGCAAGGGCTCGATCGCGGCGGCAAAGGAAATCATCGTAAACCGGTCCAGCAGCAGGAAAAGATAGCGCTGGGGTCGGTCGAGGACCGGGCGCGGCGAAGCGGCCGGATCGGAGGGCGGATCGGGGGGGACAGCTGGCGTAAGGTCTGGCATGTCGGTCGCGCGTCTGAGAACCGGCGCAGATCAGCAGGCTATCGCGCGGCGCGCAAGGCTTTTCCTTCGCGTCAGGACGCACTATATGGCGATCACGGTTAAACATGAAGGATAGGATCATGGCACAGACGAAACCCAGTTCCGCGACCCCGGCACAGGCATGGGAAAAGCGTGGCTGGCGCGCCTATCCGCGCGTCCAGATGCCGGACTATCCCGATCAGGCGGCCTTGAAGGCGGTCGAGGGCCAGCTGGCCAAGTTCCCACCGCTGGTTTTTGCCGGCGAGGCGCGCCGCCTGCGGGCCTCGCTGGGCGAGGTCGCTGCCGGACGTGCCTTCCTGCTGCAGGGCGGCGATTGCGCGGAAAGTTTCTCGGAATTCTCGGCCGACAATATCCGCGACACCTTCAAGGTGATGCTGCAGATGGCGGTCGTGCTGACCTGGGGCGCGCAGCTTCCTGTGGTCAAGGTTGGCCGCATGGCGGGCCAATTCGCCAAGCCGCGCAGCGCACCCACCGAAAAGATCGGTGATCAGGAGCTGCCCAGCTATCGCGGGGACATCATCAACGGCTTCGACTTCACCCCCGAGGCGCGCATTCCCGACCCGCAGCGCATGCTGGCGGCCTATACGCAGGCCTCGGCCTCGCTCAATCTGCTGCGTGCCTTCTCGACCGGCGGCTATGCCGACATGCATCGCGTGCAAAGCTGGATCAGCGACTTCACCGGCGGCACCGAGGCGGCGCGCTACCGCGACATCGCCGACCGCATCAGCGACGCCATGGCCTTCATGGCGGCGGCGGGTGTCACGGCCGAGACCGCGCATGATCTGGGGCAGGTGGATTTCTACACCAGCCACGAGGCGCTGCTTCTGGAATATGAAGAGGCGCTGGCGCGGATCGATTCGACCACCGGCCTGCCGGTTGCCGGTTCGGGCCACATGATCTGGATCGGCGACCGCACGCGGCAGCCGGACGGCGCGCATGTCGAATTCGCCCGTGGCGTGCAGAACCCGATCGGGCTGAAGACCGGTCCCTCGACCACGGCCGAGGATCTTAAGGTGCTGATGGCCAAGCTGAACCCGGAAAACGAAGCCGGCCGGCTGACCCTGATCGCGCGTTTCGGCGCCGGTTCGGTGGGCGATCACCTGCCGCGCCTGATCAAGGCCGTGCAGGAAGAGGGCGCCAATGTCGTCTGGTCTTGCGACCCGATGCACGGCAACACGATCAAGTCGGCCTCGGGCTACAAGACCCGGCCCTTTGACAGTGTGCTGCGCGAGGTGCGCGAGTTCTTCCAGATCCACCGCTCCGAGGGCACCATCCCCGGCGGCGTGCATTTCGAGATGACCGGTCAGGACGTGACCGAATGCACCGGCGGCGTGCGCGCGGTCACCGACGAGGACCTGTCGGATCGCTATCACACCGCTTGCGATCCGCGCCTGAATGCCAGCCAGTCGCTGGAGCTCGCCTTCCTCGTGGCTGAGGAACTGCGCAACCGCCGTCTGGACGGCGTCGGCAAGCAGGCTCTGGCGGGCTGAGGCCAGGGCCGTTCCGGCCGGACATCGCGACAACGATCACGAAAACGGCGGCAGACCCGGGTCTGCCGCCGTTTTTCATTCCGCGTGCCCCGCATGATTGCGATGGCTGGCTAGAGCCTTGGCCGCAGCTCGCTTGGTGCGTCGTTCTGGCTGATGACGCGAAAGCGGGCGCGGCGTTCATCCGGGCTGGCATCCTCGGCCAGAGGTTTGGGGGTTTCCGGCACGGGGGCGGCCCGCCATGGCTGCGGCGGCTCTGCGAAACCGGCGGCCGAGGCCGAGGGCTCCAGCACCTTGGCGCCGGGGATGACGGGAAATTCGCGATCCTCGATCAGATCGAAACGGCGCGGTCCCTGACCGATCTCGCCCTCGGCGATCAGGCAGCCAAGCGCGCGGGTCACGTCGCCCAGATCCGAGCGCAGGGGCAGCAGGATCATCCTTGCGTCAAGCCCGGGCCGGCCATAGCTGGCGGGCGAATCCAGCCGGATCTCGGCGATCTGCGGTCCGCGAAACACGCTTTCCAGCACATCCGACAGCCGCCCGCGCGAGCTGGTGTTCAGGAAAGAGCAGACCGGCATGCCGCGCACCTCCATCCCCATCAGGTCGATCAGATGCCGCCCGGCCAGACGAAACCGCGCCGCGCCCGGGGCAATGCGTTCCAGAATGAAGGCGAAATCAAGAGCGCGGCGGATGCCACGCGGCTCGACATCGGCGCGGGCAGGGATGGCGCGCCCCTGCCGCAGGCTTTCCCAATAGGCGCGCAGGTCGCCCAGAACCCGGTCCGGGCGCGCGGCCTCATAGTCGGCGAGGCGCAACAGCTTTCCCTCGCCCCGCGGGTGCAGGGCAGGAATGCGGTCAGACCCGCCATCCTGATCCTTGTCGTGATCCAGCGACATCATTCCTCGGCGTGAAAACGTAAAACTCGTACCTGAACATAGTTGCAATCTAGACCTTATGTTCATCCGTGCCGAGCAAATTCTTGACCGATGGTTAAACAGATAACCTTTTCGGCAGGTCTTGACCCCGCTGCGGCACGGGGTCATTCAGACTTCAAAACCGACAAGGGGCATGGTGATGGAAATCGAACGCAGCGGGCTTCTGGTGATCCTGTCCTCGCCCTCGGGGGCTGGAAAATCGACGCTGGCGCGGCGGCTGATGGCATGGGATCCGAGCCTGCGTTTTTCGGTTTCAGCGACCACCCGCAAGCCGCGCCCCGGCGAGATCGAGGGCGAACATTACTATTTCCGCAGCCCCGACGAGTTTCGCGACATGGTCGGCAAGGGCGAGATGCTGGAACATGCCGAGGTCTTCGGCAATTTCTACGGCACCCCGCGCGGCCCGGTCGAGGCGGCGATGCGCGCCGGGCGCGACACGCTCTTTGACGTGGACTGGCAGGGCGGCCAGCAGATCCGGGCATCTTCCCTTGGGCCGCATGTGGTCTCGATCTTCGTGCTGCCGCCCAGCCTGACGGAACTGGAGCGCCGTCTGGTGTCGCGCCAGCAGGACACGCCCGAGGTAATCGCCGGTCGCATGGAAAAAAGCCGTGCAGAGATCAGCCATTGGGCCGAATATGACTATGTCATCGTCAATGATGATATCGAGCGCAGCACCAGCGCGCTGATCACCATCCTGACCGCCGAGCGGCTGCGCCGCCAGCATCAGGCCGGGCTTGGTCCGTTCGTGCGCGCCCTTATGCAGGAGGAAGGCCAATGATCTGGGATCTGGATGGAATCGCACCGCATATCGCACCGGATGCCTGGGTTGCGCCAGATGCGCAGCTGATGGGCAGGGTCGTGCTCGAGGCGCAAGCCAGCGTCTGGTTCGGCGCTGTCCTGCGCGGCGACAATGAGGAAATCCGGCTGGGGCGCGGCTCGAACATTCAGGATCTTTGCGTCTGCCATACCGATCCCGGCTATCCGCTGATCGTGGGCGAGAACTGCACCATCGGCCACCGTGCCATCCTGCATGGCTGCACCATCGGCGACGGCGTGCTGATCGGCATGGGCGCGATCATCCTGAACGGCGCGAAGATCGGCGCGGGGGCGCTGATCGGCGCTGGAGCGCTGATCGCCGAGAACAAGGAGATCCCGCCCGGCGCGCTGGTCATGGGCGCCCCCGGCAAGATCATCCGCGAGCTGGACGACAAGGCAAAGGAAGGGCTGATCGAAAGCGCGCGGCGCTATCAGCAGAATGCCGCGCGGTTCCGCAAGGGCATGGTGCCCGCGCCGAAGGAATGACCGAGGCCACGCTTGCTGCACTGCTTGGCGCGGTGCCGGTCTGGTCTCTTATCCACATCT
>JAGPGI010000153.1 GCA_018056045.1 Paracoccus sp. (in: a-proteobacteria) | reverse complement strand
GAAACGGACGGGCGCAAGATCTGGCGGCTGTTTGCCAGCCATTACCCGCTTTTCGCGGGCACCCCCTCGCGCATGTGGCTGGATCACAGCTTTCAGCATGTCTTCGGCATCGACCGGCGGCTGTCGGCGGAAACGGCGGATTGGTATTACGACCATATCGCCGATTGCCTGGCCCGGCCCGAATTCCGCCCGCGCGCGCTGTTCAAACGCTTCAATATCGAGGCGATCGCCACGACCGAGGCCGCGACCGACGATCTGCGCTGGCATCGGATGATCCGCGAGTCCGGCTGGGACGGGCGGGTGATCACCGCCTATCGGCCCGATGGCGTCATCGACCCCGAGATGGCGGGCTTTGGCGAGAATGTCGCGCTGATGGGTCAGCAGACCGGTTTCGACACCGCGACATGGGCGGGATATCTGGACGCGCATCGCGCGCGCCGGGCCTGTTTCAAGGAATTCGGCGCGACCTCATCCGATCACGGCCATGCCTCGGCCCGGACCGAGGATCTGGCGCAGGCGGATGCGGCGGCGCTGTTCCAGAAGGCCCTGGCAGGCACCTGCACCGCAGATGAGGCCGACGCCTTTCGCGGCCATATGCTGACCGAAATGGCGCGCATGAGCCTTGATGACGGCTTGGTGCTGCAGATCCATCCCGGTTCGCGGCGCAACCATTCCGATCAGGTGCTGACGACCTTCGGGCGCGACAAGGGCTTCGACATTCCCGGCCGCACCGATTACGTCGCGGCGCTGCGGCCGCTCTTGAACGCGGTCGGCATGCGCCCGGACCTGACGGTGATCCTGTTCACGCTGGACGAGACCGCTTACGCGCGCGAACTGGCGCCGATGGCCGGGGTCTGGCCCTGCCTGCGGCTGGGGCCGGCATGGTGGTTCCATGACAGCCCCGAGGGCATGCGCCGTTTCCGCGAAATGACCACCGAAACGGCGGGATTTTATAATACCGTGGGGTTCAACGATGATACCCGCGCATTCTGTTCGATCCCGGCGCGCCACGATGTCGCGCGGCGGGTGGACTGCGCTTACCTGGCGACACTGGTTGCCTCGGGCCGGCTGGCCGAGGACGAGGCGCCGGGCCTTGCGCATGACCTGACCTACGGCCTCGCCAAGAAGGCCTACAGGCTCTGAGTTTCAACCCGGGAGGAAAACATGAAATTCACCACCACCACCCTGGCCGCGCTGCTGGCCACCGCCGCGCTGGCCAGTGCCGCCGCCGCGGAATGCGAAGTCACGCTGCGCTCGTCCGACACCCATCCCGACGGCTATCCGACCGTCGAGGGCGTCAAGGCCATGGCCACCGAGGCCAAGGAAAAATCCGGCGGCCGCATCTGCATCGAGGTCTTCCCCTCGTCCCAGCTGGGTGAGGAAAAGGACACGATCGAGCAGACCCAGTTCGGCGTCATCGACATGGTGCGGGCATCCTTTGGCTCGTTCAACGACATCGTGCCGGTGACGCAGACCATGTCGCTGCCTTACCTCTTCAAGTCCGAAGAGCATATGCACAATGTCATGGACGGCCCCATCGGTGAGGAAATCGCCAAGGGCTTCGAGGAAAAGGACCTGATCGCGCTGGCCTATTACGATGGCGGGGCGCGCAGCTTCTACAACTCGCAAAAGCCCATCGCCTCGATCGACGATCTCAAGGGGATGAAGTTCCGCGTCATGCAGAACGACGTGTTCGTGGACATGATGTCGGCGCTTGGCGCCAATGCGACGCCGATGCCTTACGGCGAGGTCTATTCCGCGATCCAGACCGGCGTCATCGACGGGGCCGAGAACAACTTCCCCAGCTATGACAGCTCGGGCCATTCCGAGGTCGCCAAATATTACACGCTGGACCAGCACCTGATGGTGCCGGAACTGGTCGCCATCTCGAAGGCGAGCTGGGACAAGCTGACCCCCGAGGATCAGGCGATCCTGCGCGAGGCGGCCAGGAACTCGGCCACCGTGCAGCGCAAGTTGTGGGCCGATCAGGAAAAGGCCTCCGAGGAGAAGGTGCTGGCCGCCGGCGCCGAGATCATCAAGGACATCGACAAGACCGCATTCGTCGAGGCCATGGCCCCGGTCTATGAAAAATACGTGACCACGCCCGAGGCCAAGGATCTGGTCAAGCGGATCCAGGAAACCCAGTGATGCCGGTGCCGCCCGCGCCTTGTCGCGGGCGGCGTCCCTGAACGCATGAGGGATGCGATGCGTGACACGATGCTGAACATGGCGCGGCTGACCGGGTGGCTCGCGCGGCTGGGCCTGTGGGTCGCGGGGATCGGGCTGGTCCTGATGACCGTCTTTGTCTTCGCTCAGGTCTTTTACCGCTATGTGATGGGCACCAGCCTGTTCTGGGCGGAACCCGCCAGTGTCATGCTGATGGGCTGGTTCATCTTTCTGGGCGCCGCGGTCGGCGTGAAAGAGGGCTATCACCTGTCCTTCGACGTCGGCCTGTATCTGGTGCCGGAATGGATGCGGCCGTGGTTTCACAGCCTGTCCGATCTGGTCGTCGCCGCCTTCGGCTTCGGCATGAGCTTTTACGGCTGGCAGCTTGCCGCCAAGGTCATCAGCGGGGTGATCCCCGGACTTGGCATCTCGCGGCTATGGGATTTCGCGCCGGTGATCGGCGGCGGCGTGCTGCTGGTCCTGTTCTCGGTCGAGCGCATCCTGCGCCGTGCGGCCGGGCTGAAAACCGCGCGCTTTGGTGACATGGACGATGCGGCGGATGGCGCGGTGGACGGCCATGCCGACGGCCCCATGGCCGAGGCGATGCTTGAAGACAGCATTCCCGGCGGAAGGGGGAAATAGCGATGGAATACTGGATCCTGTTCGGAAGTTTCTCGTTTCTCTTGCTGATCGGCACGCCGGTCGCCTTCTGCCTTGGCGCGGCCAGCTTTTTCACCGTGCTTTATCTGGGGCTGCCGCCGGTGGTGGTGTTCCAGCGGCTGAACTCGGGCATCTCGGTTTTTGCGCTGATGGCCATTCCCTTCTTCATCTATTCGGGCGACCTGATGGTCCGGGGCGATATCGCCCGCAGACTGGTGGCGCTGGCCGGCGCGCTGGTCGGGCATTTGCGCGGCGGGCTGGGGCAGGTCAATATCATGGCCTCGCTGATGTTCGGGGGCGTCTCGGGCTCGGCCGCGGCTGACGCCAGCGCGGTTGGCGGGCTGATGGTGCCGCAGATGAAAAAGCGCGGCTATGATGTCGATTACGCGGTCAACATCACCGTTGTCAGCTCGATCATCGCGCTGATGATCCCGCCCAGCCACAACATGATCATCTATTCCATCGCCGCCGGCGGACGGCTGTCGATTGCCGACCTGTTCACGGCCGGGATCATTCCGGGGCTGCTGCTGGCGCTGATGCTGATGTGCGCGGCATGGTGGGTGGCCAAGAAAAAGAACTATCCGACCGACCCCTTCCCGGGATTTGCGATGATGGGCCAGCTTTTCATCTCGGCGGTGCCGGGGCTGATCCTGATCGCGATCATCTTTGGCGGCGTGCGCTCGGGCGTGTTCACCGCATCCGAATCCTCGAACATCGCGGTGGTCTATGCGCTGCTGGTGACCGCGCTGGTCTATCGCAGCCTGCCATGGTCCGAGTTCGTCGAGGCCACCAAGGGCGCCGTGCGCACCACCTCGATGGTGCTGCTGGTGATCGGCTGCGCGGCCTGTTTCGGCTGGCTTCTGGCCTATCTCAAGGTGCCGGCGCAACTGGTTGCGGTGCTGCAGAACATCTCGGACAATCCGCTGGTGATCCTGCTGTTGATGAACGTGATCCTGCTGATCCTTGGCACCTTCATGGACATGTCGCCGCTCATTGTCATCACCACGCCGATCTTTTTGCCGGTGGCGCAGGCTTTCGGGGTCGATCCGGTGCATTTCGGGGTCATTCTGGTCCTGAATCTCGGGATTGGCCTGTGCACGCCGCCGGTGGGGGCGGTGCTGTTCGTGGGTTGCGCGGTCGGGCGCATCAGCATCTGGCAGGCGATGCGCACGATCTGGCCATTCTATTTCGCCGCCTTCGTGACCTTGATGCTGGTGACCTATATCCCGGCACTGTCCTTGTGGCTGCCCTCGGTCTTCAAGTGACCGGCTGACAATGACGATCCCAGAAAGGACCGATATGCTGAGCGTCGAGACCCGCCACGCCATCCATCCCGACCACGCCAAGACCATGGATACCGCGGCCCTGCGCCGGAACTTCCTGACCGAAGGCATGTTTGCCGAGGGCGAGATCCGGCTGGTCTATACCCATTACGACCGCTTTACCGTCGGCGCGGCAGTGCCGGCGGGCGGCGCCCTGACCCTCGACAAGGTCGAGGAAACCAAGACCGCCACCTTCCTCGAGCGGCGCGAGATGGGCATCGTCAATATCGGCGGCCCCGGTCGGGTCGAGGCCGGCGGACAGGGTTGGGACATGGCTTATGGCGATGTGCTTTATCTGGGCATGGGTTCGGGGCCGGTCACGTTTTCGGGGCAGGGGCGTTTCTACATCACCTCGGCCCCGGCGCATCGCACGCTGCCCAGCCGCCTGATCACCGTGGCCGAGGCCAAGGAGGTCAAGCTGGGCGCGGTCGAGACCTCGAACAAGCGCACCATCCGCCAGTTCATCCACCCGCTGGTCATGGAAAGCTGCCAGCTGGTGCTGGGCTATACCACGCTTGAGGACGGCTCGGTCTGGAACACCATGCCCGCCCATGTCCATGACCGCCGGATGGAGGCTTATCTCTATCACGGCATGGCGCCGCAATCGCGCGTCCTGCACCTGATGGGCGAGCCGCAAGAGACGCGCCATATCGTCGTCGCCAATGAACAGGCGGTGATCTCGCCGACATGGTCGATCCATGCGGGCGCGGGAATCGGCGGCTATACCTTTATCTGGGCTATGGCCGGCGACAATATCGACTATACCGACATGGACTTCATCCAGCCGGAGGACCTGCGGTGAACGCCTTTTCGCTTGAGGGTCAGGTGGCGCTGGTCACCGGCGCCAATACCGGCATCGGTCAGGCCATCGCGGTCGCCATGGCGCAGGCCGGGGCCGAGGTCATCGCCGCCGGTCGCCGCGACTGCGACGAGACGCTGGCATTGATGGGCGCGCGGGGCCGGGGGCTGCGTCTGGATTTCGCCGATCCGATGGCGGCGCGCGATGTCTTTGCCGCCGGGCGCATCGACATTCTGGTCAACAATGCCGGCATCATCCGCCGCGACGATGCCACCGATTTTTCCGAGGCTGATTGGGATGACGTGATGGACGTCAACCTGAAATCGCTGTTCTTCACCTGTCAGGCCTTCGCCCGCGCCGCCCTGCCGCGCGGACGCGGCAAGATCGTGAATATCGCCTCGCTCTTGTCCTTTCAGGGCGGCATCCGTGTGCCCAGCTATACCGCCAGCAAGCATGGCGTGGCGGGGCTCACGAAGCTGATGGCGAATGAATGGGCGGCGCGAGGGCTGAACGTCAACGCCATCGCGCCCGGCTATATCGAGACCAACAATACCGAGGCCCTGCGCGCCGACCCCGCGCGGTCGCAGGCGATCCTTGACCGCATTCCGGCAGGCCGCTGGGGCCAGCCCGAAGATATCGCCCAGACGGCGGTGTTTCTGGCCGCGCCTGCGTCGGATTACATCAACGGCGCGGTGCTGAATGTCGATGGAGGCTGGCTTGCAAGATAGGCTTTTTCGCGAACCTGCGACCGCCCCGGCGGGGATCGTTCATCTGGGTCTGGGCGCGTTCTTCCGTGCCCATGGCGCGATCTATGTGGCCGAGGCGATGGCGAAATCCGGTGGCGACTGGGGGATCATCGGCGTGTCGTTGCAATCGCCGGGCACGCGCGACAGGCTGAAACCGCAGGGCTGGGCCTATACCGCGCTGGAACTGGCCCCCGAGGGTGAAAAGCCGCAGGTGGTGACCGTTCTGCGCGACGTGCTGGTCGCCCCCGAATGCCCTCAGGCGGTGCTGGACGCCATGGCCGCGCCGGCCGTGAAGATCGTCAGCCTGACCGTCACCGAAAAGGGCTATTGCCACGAGCCATCCACGGGCAGGCTGAACCGCGCCCATCCCGATATCGCCCATGATCTGGAAAACCCTCTGCCGAAATCGGCGCCGGGCTTTCTGGTCCGGGCGCTGCAGGCGCGGCGGGACCGGGGCCTGCCGCCCTTCACCGTGCTCTGCTGCGACAACCTGCCGGAAAACGGCCGCGTCGTGCGTGGCGTCGTGCTGGAACTGGCCGGGCTGATCGACCCCGCGCTGGCCGCATGGATCGAGGCCGAAGGGGCATTCCCCGCGACCATGGTGGACCGCATCGTGCCCGCCACCACCGCCGCCGATCTGGACCGGCTGGAGGCGATGGCCGGCTATCGCGACGAGGCGCCGGTCATGCACGAGCCTTTCCGGCAATGGGTGGTCGAGGACGATTTCGTCGATGCCGCCCGCCCCGATCTGGCCGCAGTCGGCGCGCAGCTGGTGGGCGATGTGACGCCCTTTGAGCATATGAAGCTGCGGATGCTGAACGGCACCCACAGTTCGCTGGCCTATCTGGGCTATCTGGCGGGCTATGAGACGATCTCGGACACCGTTGCCGATCCTGAATTTTCCGCCTTCGTGCGCGGGCTCTGGCGCGATGAGATCATTCCGGTGCTGAGCCCTCCGCCCGGCGTCGATCTGGGGGCCTATGCCGAAGCGCTGCAGGCGCGTTACGCCAATCCCGCGATCCGCCAC
>JAGPGI010000152.1 GCA_018056045.1 Paracoccus sp. (in: a-proteobacteria) | reverse complement strand
GTTCTGGGCGGCGGTCAAGATGATGGCCAGCGCCGCCCTGCCCGCGGCGCTGTTCGCACTTGGCGGGGTTCTTTACCGCTACCGCCCCGAGGGCGAGGCCCGCGCCATCGTGCTGTGCTGTGTGGCCTCACTGCTGCTCCATCCCGGCGTGACCTTCGGGCTTGGCAAGCTCTTCGGCCTTAGCGTGGCCGAGATGCGCTCGGCCGTGGTCACCGCCAGCATGGCGCCGGGGGTGAACGCCTATCTTTTCGCCTCGCTTTACGGGGTGGCAAAGCGCGTCGCAGCCTCGGCCGTGCTGGTCGCGACGGCGCTGTCGATCCTGACCATCTGGTTCTGGCTGAACCTGCTGCCCTGAACGGCAAACGCCGCCCCTTGGGGCGGCGTTCATGCGGTTCTGCGCAGATCGTCAGGGCCTGCAGTCAGTGCGGGGTCACGCCCCGCAGCCGCTCGGACCGGCGGCGCAGCAATTCCACCGTGGTCAGAAGCGCGATCGAGAAGATCACCAGCAGTGTCGCCACCGCCAGAATCGCCGGGCTGATCTGTTCGCGGATGCCGTTCCACATCTGGCGCGGAATGGTCTGCTGGTCGGGGCCGGCGATGAACAGCACCGCCACCACCTCGTCAAACGAGGTGACAAAGGCAAACAGCGCCCCCGAAATGACCCCGGGCAGGATCAGCGGCATGGTGATGCGGAAAAACGTCGTGCGCGGATTGGCGCCAAGGCTGGCCGAGGCGCGGTTCAGGGACTGGTCGAACCCGATCAGCGTCGCGGTCACCGTGATGATGACAAAGGGAATGCCCAGCGTGGCATGGGCCAGGATCACGCCCAGATAGGTGCCCGCCAGCTTGCCGCATTCCGGGTTCAGCCCGAACCATGTCAGCGGCTCGCAAGGGTTCGAGTAGAAGAAGAACATCCCCGTCGCGGTGATGATGATCGGCACGATCATGGGCGAGATCAGCACCGCCATGATGATGCGCCGATAGGGCATCTCGGGGCGCGACAGGCCAAGCGCGGCCAGCGTGCCCAGAACCGTCGCCAGAATGGTCGAGAACACGCCGATGATGATCGAGCTTTTCGCCGCCTTGATCCATTTGGCGTTCTGCCACGCATCCGACCACCAGCTCATGTCGCGGGGTGCATCGGGGTTCGACATGCCGAATGTCAGCAGGCTGTCATACCAGCGCATGCTGTAGCCCTCGGGATCAAAGGACAGCATCTTGTCGGTAAAGGTGAAATAGGGCTCGGCGTTGAAGCTGAGCGGGATCACCACGACAATCGGCGCGATCAGGAAGAAAAAGATCGCCGCACAGATCACCAGATAGGTGTAGTGCCAGATCTTTTCCGTCGTCGAGGCATAGGTCGGAAGTGCCATGGCGATGATTATCCCAGTTTCAGATTGTCGATGCCGACAAGGCGGTCATAGACCCAGTAAAGGATCAGCACCCCACCCAGCAGCATCGCGGCCAAGGCAGCGGCCATGGACCAGTTCAGCGTCTGTGTCATATGCATCGCGATCAGGTTCGAGATCAGCTGACCCGACGAGCCACCCACCAATGCCGGCGTGATGTAATAGCCGACCGCCAGAATGAACACGAGCAGCGCCCCAGCCCCCAGCCCCGGCAGGGTCTGCGGGAAATAGATGCGGCGGAACGCGGTCCAGCTGGTCGCGCCCAGACTGCGCGCGGCGCGGACATAGGACGGGTTGATCGTGCGCATCACCGAATAAAGCGGCAGGATCATGAAGGGCAGCAGGATATGGGTCATGGCGATGATCGTGCCGGTCTGGTTATAGATCATCTGCAATCGCTGGCCGTCGCCGATCAGGCCCAGCCAGACGAAGACGTCATTCACCACACCTTGCTGCTGCAACAGCACCATCCACGCGGTCGTGCGCACCAGAAGCGAGGTCCAGAACGGCAGCAGCACAAGGATCATCAGCAGGTTCGACCGCCGCATCGGCAGCGTCGCCAGAAGATGCGCGATCGGAAAGCCCAAAAGGAAGGTGGTGCCGGTGATGATCAGCGACAGCCAGAAGGTGCGCAGGAACAGGTGCAGATAGATGCGCTGTTCCTCGGGCGCCTGCACGATATTGCCGGCCTCGTCGCGGGTGCGGTCCATCGCCGCCAGATAGAAATTCGCCGTATAGGGATCTGCCGCCTGACGCATCACCCCCCAGAGCTTGGGATGGCCCCATTCCTCGTCCATCTCGAGAAAGGCTTCGCGATAGGGCGGCTCAAGCCCGCCGCGGGCCTTGCGCCCGGCCGAGGTGAACAGCGACCGCGTGCCCGGAATCTCATAGTTGATGCGGGTGCCGACGATGCCGATGGTGCGGTCCTTGGCGCTGGCCTCAAGATCGGCGGCCAGCGCTGCCCAAGCGGCGTCATCGGGTTCGGTCACATCGGGATTGGCGTCAAACCATGCCGAAAGCTGCGGCATATGCGCCGAAAAGCCGTCATTCTTGACCGAGCGCATCAGCATCTGCCCGATGGGCAACACAAAAGTCAGCAGCACGAACAGCAAAAGCGGCAGCACCAGAAAGAATGCCCGGCGCCGGGCCCGGCGCGAACTACGCGCAAGCGCCTTGGCCAGCGGTTGTCCGTCTGCGGTGCGCAGCATCCCGCCCTGATCGAGGCCGGCGGCCTCGGTGACGATAGCGGCATGGGGGTCGAGCGGGTTCGACATCTTGATCCTTCGTCAGGCAAGAGCTTGATCGGAAAGCCGCCGCCCGGTTCAGGCCGGGCGGCGGCCCGTCATCAGTTCGCCGCCAGCCAAGCGTTGAAGCGCTCGGCCATCTCGGCGTCGTGGTCGGCCCACCATTCGGGGTCATCCATGACGGCGGTCTTCATATGGTCGGGATTGGTCGGCATATGCGGCGCCATCTCGGTCTTGCCGTCCTGGAACAGGCCGACCAGCGCCGCCGAGGATTTGCGCGACGGGCCATAGGCGATGTATTTCGCCTGATCGGCCAGACGCTGGGTGTCGGTGGCGAATTTCAGATACTGCATCGCCGCCTCGGGGTTCGGCGAGCCTTTCGGGATCGCGAACATGTCCAGATCCATATACTGGCCGTCCCAGATGATCTCGAAGGGCTTGCCCTCGGCGACCATGGCGTCGAAGAAGCGGCCGTTATAGCCGGTCGCCATCGTCACTTCGCCATCCGCCAGCAGTTGCACCGGCTGGGCGCCGGCTTCCCACCAGACCACATCCTTTTTGATGGTGTCGAGTTTGGCAAAGGCGCGGTCGACGCCTTCGGGCGTGTCCAGCGTGTCATAGATCGCGTCGGGCGCCACGCCATCGGCGATCAGCGCCAGATACAGCGTGCGTTTCGGGTTCTTGGGCAGCCCGCGCTTGCCAGGGAATTTCGCCGTGTCAAAGAAATCCGCCGCAGTCGCCGGCTTGTCGCCCGAGAACTTGCTGGTGTCGAAAGCGATGACCGTGCCCCAGAAGATGTTTGCCACCGCACATTCGCGCAGCGCGCCGGGGATGAAGTCATCGGCCGCCGGGGTGCCATCGGGCGCGGCCGGCAGGTCGGCGGGGTCGATCTCGACCAGCGCGCCTTCGTCGCAGAGCCGGATCGCATCCGACACTTCGATGTCAAAGACGTCGCCGGTGATGTTCTTGGCCTCGACCTGCGCCTTCAGCGGCGTTGCGGGGTTGTCGGCGGCCAGCATGTTGACCTTGATCCCGGTCTCTTTCGCAAAGGGGATGTTATAGGCCTCGACCTGCGATCTCTCATAGGCGCCGCCCCAGGAGACGACGTTGACCTCCTTGTTCTGGGCTTGCGCCGCGAAACCCATCCCGCACAGGGCAGAGGTCAGGATCAGCATTTTCTTCATGGTTTACTCCCGTTGGTGTGTTCCGGCCTTTTTGGCCGTCTTTTGGCCCGTTAAGGCCCTTTATTCATCGCGGCGGAGTTGCCCCCGCCGCGACCGTCCTGTCACTTCGCCGCCAGCCAGGCGTTGAAACGCTCCTGCAATTCGGCATCGTGATCGACCCAGAAATCAAGGTTCGATCCCAGCGCCATCTTCATGTTGTCGGCGAAGGTCGGCAGGTTCGGCCCCATCGGCACATCCGTGCCCTCGATGTTGCCAACCAGTGCGGCGGCCGATTTGCGCGGCGGGCCGTAGCTGATGAATTCGGCCGCGCGGGCCTGCTGCTCGGGCGCGGTCGAGAAGGCGATGAACTCCTTGGCGGCGTCCAGATTGGGGGCGCCCTTTGGCACGACCCAGCCCTCCATCTCATAGATCTGGCCATTCCAGACGATCTTGAAGGGTTTGCCCTCGCCCTGGGCGGCGTTGAAGATCCGGCCGTTGAAGGCGAATGCCATGCTGACCTCGCCATCGGCCAGAAGCTGCGGCGGCTGGGCGCCGGCCTCCCACCAGATCACGTCATTCTTGATGGTGTCGAGTTTCGCGAAGGCGCGATCGACGCCCTCGGGGGTGCCCAGAACCTCGTAGACCTGATCGGGGGCGACCCCATCGGCCATCAGCGCGAATTCCAGATTGAACTTGGCGCCCTTGCGCATGGTGCGCTTGCCGGGGAATTTCGCGATGTCGAAGAAATCGGCCGGGCCGGCGGGCTTGGCGTCGGTGAACCTGGTGTCGTCATAGGCGAGGATCATCGAATAGACATCCGTGCCCACGAAGCAGTCGGTCACCGCGCCGGGGATGAAGTCATCGGCGGCGGCGGTGCCATCGGCGGCCGGCAGCAGGATCGAGGCATCCAGTTCCTCGAGCAGGCCCTCGTCGCACAGGCGCACGGCATCGGCATATTCGACCGAGGCCACGTCGGTGGTCACGTTCCCCGCCTCGACCTGAGCCTTGATCGGAGTCGCCGGGTTGTCGGCATCGGAAACGCTGACCTTGATTCCGGTCTTGGCCTCAAAGGGTTTGGCATAGGCCTCGACATGGCTGTTGCCATAAGCCCCACCCCAGGACAGCAGATCGACTGCCTTTTCCTGCGCATGAGCGCCGAATGAGACAGCGACCAGGGCCGATGTCAGGATAAGCGTGCGTTTCATCGTAGCTCCTTCGTGGTAGAAAACAGACCCGATCAGACCGGATCGAGGGCGCGGGCATCCTCGGGATGCCAGCCGATGCGGATGGTCTGGCCGGGGGACAGTTTCACCTGCCCCAGCGTATTGCGATACTTCATCACGAAATCATCTTGGCCGGCGACGCGCAGCCGCGCCCGCAGGATATCGCCCATATAGACCACGTCACTGACCTGCGCCTCGATCGTATGGGCGTCGCGGGGCATCAGTTCGGGCTTGAACTCGACCCGTTCGGGGCGGATCGAGACCGTCGTTTCCTGCCCGCGTTCGCGGATATTGACGGCGGTGGCGTCGATCAGCTCGCCATTCTCCAGACGCACCAGCGCCTTTTCGCCCTCGAGCTCCTGAATGGTGCCGCGCAGCGCGTTGTTTTCACCGATGAACCCGGCGACGAAGCTGTTTTCGGGCTGCTCATAGAGCACCGGCGGCGGCGCCAGCTGCTGGATGCGGCCATCGTTGAAAACGGCGATGCGGTCCGACATGGTCAGCGCCTCGCCCTGGTCATGGGTGACATAGACCACGGTGATACCAAGACGGTCATGCAGGGCCTTGATCTCGAACTGCATATGCTCGCGCAACTGCTTGTCCAGCGCGCCCAGGGGCTCGTCCATCAGGACCAGCTTGGGGTCGAAGACCAGTGCCCGGGCCAATGCGATCCGCTGTTGCTGGCCGCCCGAAAGCTGGGCCGGGCGGCGGTTCTTGAACTTGCCCATCTGCACCATGTCGAGGGCGCGGGTGACGCGTTCCTCGCGCTCGGCCTTGCCCATGCCGCGCACTTCCAGCGGAAAGGACAGGTTCTCGCCCACGGTCATATGCGGAAACAGCGCATAGTTCTGGAACACCATGCCGATGCCGCGCTTGTGCGGCGGCACGTCGTTGATGTTCTTGCCGTCCAGCAGGATCTCGCCATGCGTCGCGGTCTCGAATCCGGCCAGCATCATCAGGCAGGTGGTCTTGCCCGAGCCAGACGGCCCCAGCATGGTCAGAAATTCGCCCTTGCCGATGGAGAGATTCAGGTCTTTGACGACAAGAGTTTGACCATCATAGCTTTTCTGAACATGATCGAAGACAACGAATGCGTCGTTGCCGGATTGCGAAGTCACGATGCGGGCTCCCTGATTTATATGGTTCTTAGTTCCGCAGGGTCAGAGTAAGCGGGCGCCCCGATATATTGCAACTGACTTGTTGGACGGGTCGATGGGACCAGTGCGTCGAAGCCATGGGCACCCCGCGACACGGGCACGCATCAGAGGTTGTCCGTGCTCTCGGCCTGTGGCAACGGCCGCGGCCGGCCCTCCTCGTCCAGCGCCACGAAGACAAAGGTGGCCTGCGTCACCTTATGCCGATCCTCGGCCTCGCGCAGGCGGCGCCAGGCCTCGACATGCAGATGCATCGAGCTGCGCCCCTCGCGCAGGATGCGGGCAAAGACCGACACCTCGTCCCCGACCTTGACCGGCTGATGAAAGGTAAACGAGTCCACCGCCACCGTGGCGCAGCGCCCGCGCGCGCGCCGCGCCGCGACATTCCCGGCGGCAAGGTCCATCTGCGCCATCAGCCAGCCGCCAAAGATATCGCCCGCCGGGTTGGTGTCGGCGGGCATCGCCGTGGTGCGGATCGCCGCCCGGCCGCGCGGATAGCCGTCGGCCTCGCTGTCGCACCCCTCATCGTCCTGCATCATTCCGGCCCCTTCCCCAACTGCCGCGATCTGTCCTGCCCCCGAGATTGCGCAGG
>JAGPGI010000151.1 GCA_018056045.1 Paracoccus sp. (in: a-proteobacteria) | reverse complement strand
GGCCGGATGGTCGTGGATCTGGTCGGCATTGCCGATCTGCTCGATCCGGCCGTCGCCCATGACCACAACGCGGTCGGCCAGCTCGAACGCCTCTTCCTGATCATGGGTCACGAAAATGGTGGTCGAGCCGGTCTCTTCATGGACATTGCGCAGCCATGCCCGCAGGTCGCGGCGCACGGCGGCGTCCAGCGCGCCAAAGGGCTCATCCAGCAGCAGGACCGAAGGCTCGATCGCCAGCGCCCGCCCCAGTGCCACCCGCTGGCGCTGGCCGCCCGACAGCTGCGCCGGATAGCGATCACCCAGATGCGCGATCTGCAGGAATTGCAGCAGCTCGTCGACCTTGGCCGCGATCTGGGCCTTGCCGGGACGGCTGCCGCGGGGCCGCACGGTCAGGCCAAAGGCGATATTGTCGCGCACGCTCATATGCGGAAACAGCGCGTAATGCTGGAACACAAAGCCGATGCGGCGATCCTGCGCCGCCAGCCGCAGCCAATCCGCGCCGTGGACGTCCAGCGCGCCGGCATCGGGCCATTCCAGCCCGGCGATGATCTTCAGAAGCGTGGTCTTGCCCGAGCCGGACGGCCCCAGCAGCGCCACCAGCTCGCCCGACTCGACGGTCAGGTCGATGCCGCGCAGCACCGGGGTGCCGCCGAAGCTCTTGGTCATGTTGTCGATGACGATGGACATGCGCGCCTCCGGGTTTCCCAGTTGAGTTAGCGATGGGGCCCTGTTGCGGCAAGGCATGGGGGCGTGTCTGGCGACCAGCAGGGGCGAATGATTTCCCGATCTGCCGTCGGCTCTGGTCCGCTGTTCGCCGCGTCGGTGGCGCCTGCGAACACCGTCCGGGCAGCGTGCCGCGAAAATCGGCAATCATCCTTATTTTTCATTGCCGTGGATGCGCGGACCCTTCGCTTTGCCGAACCCGGCTGCTAGCGTCCACGCAAGTCGCAGGGGGCAGGAATGACGCAAAGCGCAGTGCGGATCGAACGTGAAAGCCCGCTGGCCGAGGATTTGGGACTGCTTTTCCAGCGCCATACCGCCGACATGCATGCCGATACCCCGCCCGAGTCGATCCATATGCTGCCGCGCACGGCGCTGGTCGATCCCGCGATCGCATTCTTCGTGCTGCGCGATGGCGGGGTGCCGGTCGGCATGGGCGCGGTCAAGCGCATCGCCCCGGATCATGGCGAGATCAAGTCCATGCATGTCCTGACCGAAACCCGAGGCCGGGGCCTGTCGCGGCACATGCTCGAGGCGCTGATCGCGCATGCGCGATCCGAGGGGCTGGCGCGGCTGAGCCTTGAAACCGGCGTGCAGCCGACCTTTATCGCCGCGCGTGGGCTTTATGCACGGGCGGGTTTTGTCGAATGCGGCCCCTTTGGCGATTACCGCCCGGACCCGAACAGCGTTTTCATGACCATAGACCTTGTGCAGGCCGATTGAGCGGTTGATTCAGCGCCCGCTCTTTGCCATGAAAGCGCCGGTGCGGACCCGTAGCTCAACTGGATAGAGCAGGGACCTTCTAAGTCCAAGGTTGAGGGTTCGAGCCCTTCCGGGTCCGCCATTTCAGCGCTGATCCACGCCGGCAGGTCACTTGCCGTTTCTGGCCAGCCGGAGCCGCCCTCGCGCCGGCCCGGTCGCATTGCGTGGCCAGAGGGGCAAAAGCAAAGAGCCGCCCCGTTCGGGGGCGGCCCTGCCCGCGACGATCTGCGGGTTATTGCACCAGTGCTTTGGCATGCTGGGCGTGACGCACCGCCAGCTTGCGCCCCATGCGTCCCGATGCCAGATGCCGCGCGCCCTCGGGGGCGGCATCATCGGGGCGATCACGCAATTCGGGGAAGATCGCGAAAATCTCGTCGCGGGCGCTTTGCCCGACGCTGCGCAGGGCCTCCTTGCCGGTATAGAGCGACTCGGTTTCGGCGCCTTCGGACAGCACGATCTCGTGGCGGTCGAACAGGAAGTGGTAATATTCGACGTTCGCCACATCCTGCGCGATATCGATGCCGTTGATCTGCAGAAGCTGCTTGGCGGCGACCAGCACCTCGGGCGCGCCGAACATCTTATGCGCGATCCGCGAGCGGACCAGGATGCGGTGCTGCGGCGAGACCAGCAGGTCGCGCCGGGGCAGGCCATTGCCAAGCGCGCCGGTGGCGATGCGGATCGGCCGCATCTCGGGGCTGACCTTCATCGCCTTGCTGCAAAATGTGCGCGAGCCGATCCAGCGCAGCGGCTGCGGGCCACGGTCGCGGGTGACGATGTGCATGCCGGGGGTCAGGTCCTCGACCGCGACCGGGCCCTCTGCGGTCTCGATCAGGGTGCCGCGCACGAAGCAGGGGAAACAGCTGCGGTCGGTGAATATGCCGTTGTAGCACAGGTCATACTTGCTGCTATCGCTGGGAAAGGTGACCGAGACAATAGGTCTCGAGGTCATCGCCTCGATCTCATGGGGCGAGGCACCATCGGGCGGCGGCATCAGGAAGGTGTTGCCGTCGGTATCCTGCATGACGCGGACCGACAGGACGTTGGTCTCGGTGGTGCCGTCATCGTTCAGGAAGATGATCTTGGTGCCATGCACGATGAAGGTTGAATCGACCTGATGGTCGCTGGCCGTGCGGTCGCCATCGGCGTCATGGCGGATGGTTTCCGAATAGCGGCCACCGCGACCGTCATTGGTGCGGATCACGCCATCCTCGTTCAGGTCATTTCCGTGCACCTCGACCAGCTTGCGATAAAGCGGGTCCGTGCCGGTGCCGTGGCTGGTGCCGCCCAGCGTCTGCACAGCCTTTTCCGCGCCGACATTGCCCTCATAGGGGTCCATGTCGGGCAGTTTGCCCAGAAAGATCATGTTTTCGCAGCCCGGTCCGCTGGGCCCGCAATGGCAATCGCTGCCCGGCTGGTCGTTGCGGTCGGTGCCGCTGTAATCGTCGGAATTGGAGGTCATGAGAACTACCCGCTGTCAGATGCACGGCCGTCCTGTCGCGCCGCGCTGTCGTTTGCTCGATATGCGCCAAGCACAGGCCATTGATGCACCGCAGGCGCGGCGCTGGTCAGAATGGGCCAATCAGGCTTGCGCCGGAGAAGATGCATCCGAGTTCGGCCCGAAATGGACCGACAGGGATTTGTCTAAATGATCAGATTTCTCCGACAAGGCTGAGAACTAAACCGAACAGTAAATATGCGATTGAGTTCAGCCATCTGGTCATCGCCGGGCGAGTAAGATCCATGAAAAGGCACCGGAAATTGGGGCGACGCATGCGCGAAGTTATGCCTATCGTTATGGAATGCAGCATGCTGGGTGATACCGCTTAAGTTGTGTTATCTTCCCCTACGTAAGTTTCTGCGATTTGACAAGCAAAAAGGCCGGGCGAATGCCCGGCCTTGCGATTCGGTTTCAATGCGGGGTTCAGTCGCGATTGCCCATGAACTGCAGCAGGAACATGAACAGGTTCAAGAAGTCGAGATAGAGCTGCAGCGCGCCCATGATCGCGGCCTTGCCAAGGAAGTCGCGGTCCGAATTGGCCAGTTGCAGATAAGTATTCTTGATGTTCTGCGTGTCATAAGCGGTCAGGCCCGCAAAGATCAGCACGCCGATCGCCGAGATGGCGAACTGCATCGCGCTGGATTGCAGGAAGATGTTCACGATCGAGGCGACGATCAGGCCGATCAGGCCCATCATCAGGAAGGTGCCCATCCCGGACAGGTCACGCTTGGTCGTGTAGCCATAAAGCGACAGACCAGCGAAGGCGATGGCCGTGATCAGGAAGGTCTGGATGATCGAGAACGAGGTATAGGACACGAAGATCCAGCTGATCGAAACGCCCATCACCGCGGCGAAGGCGTAAAACAGCGTGGTCGCGGCCTGCACCGACAGGCGGTTCAGCGCGGCGCCAAAGGCAAAGACCATGACCAGCGGCGCGAACATCACCACCCATTTCAGCGGCGACAGATACAGGCTGGCGCCAATCTCGGTCAGATATTTGCCGTTCCCCAGCGCGTATTGGGTCGGCTCGGCCGACAGCGTCAGGCCCGACATGCCCCAGGCGGCGCCGGCGGTGACCAGCATGCCCACGGCCATCAGGCCGTAAACCTTGTTCATATAGGCGCGCAGGCCCTCGTCCACGGCAGCCGAGCGCGTCGCGGTCCCGGCCGTGCGGATCGTATTGTAATCTTGCATAGGTACTCCCCGGTCAGAATTCGCGGTGCGGCCCTAAGCGGCCCACCATCCACGCAGATATTGGCAGAGACAGCGGGATTTTCAATGCGATCTGGTCAGGATTTCGCCCCATGGTGCCGAAAATCACCCCGGACCGGGGCCGAGGCGGTCACGGGCAGGGTTCGGACAGGGGGGGGCGGCCAGACCCAAAGGGACGGCAAGGCCGCAGAATCGCCCGGATGTCGCCCGTTTTCGAGAAATTCTCCCTAAAGTTGTATTTTCATCCTTCAACCGGGCGCAAAGTCAGGATGGTGCCCAGAGCGCCCGTTCTGGAATTGTCTTTTTGGTCAGGTCGCGTCGATCAAGCTCGAAAATTGCGCAAAACTGTTATATTGCCACCTTAGATTGAGTGAGGTGTTACCATGAAACATAACGTCGATGTTCATGTAGGTAAGCGTATCCGTCATCGCCGCTGGATGATCGGCATGACCCAGCAGCAGCTTGCCGAGAAGGTCGGAATCAAATTTCAGCAGATCCAGAAATACGAGACAGGGATGAACCGGGTCTCGGCCTCGCGCCTTTGGGATATCGCCCAGGCGGTCGAGGTGCCGGTCAGCTTCTTCTTTGAAGGGCTGGACGACAGTCACCTGCATGACGCGGTCGAGGGGGATATCCTGGCCGACAAAGAAGCGCTGCAGCTGGTGCGCGCCTATTACGCCATGCCCGAAGCACAGCGCCGCCAGATTTTTGAACTGGCGCGGGTGCTTTCCGACGCCGCCTGATATCCCGCACCTGGCCGTAAGCCTTTCGCTTTCAGCCTCATGCGGCTAAACCTGCCCCGAGGATTACATGGCGGGGCAGGACATGGCAGCTGACAGGACCGGGATTTCGGCCGATGAGGCCGAGCGGATTGCAGCGGTGGCACATGAGCTGGCCGATGCCGCCCGCATCGAGACGCTGAAGCTGTTCCGCAGTCCCGGGCTTCGCCCCGACAACAAGGCCGCGACGGGCTTTGATCCGGTGACCGAGGCCGACCGCGCGAGCGAGCGTGCGATGCGCGCCATTCTGGCCGAAAAGCGCCCACAGGACGCCATTCTTGGCGAGGAATACGGCATCCAGCCCGGCGACAGCGGCCTGACCTGGGTGCTGGACCCCATCGACGGCACCCGCGCCTTCATGTCCGGAGCCCCCAGCTGGGGCGTCCTTATCGGTCTCAGCGATGCGCGAGGGCCGATCTATGGCATTGTCGACCAGCCGCATCTGGATGAGCGCTTCGAGGGGGGATTCGGTCGCGCCATACTCAGCGGACGCGGCCAGCATCAGTCTTTGGCGACGCGGCGCGGGATCGCGCTGGTGCAGGCCACGCTGATGAGCACCTATCCCGAGGTGGGCACCCCCAGCCAGCACGCCGCCTTTCGCCGTGTGGCCGACCGGGTGCAACTGGTCCGCTATGGCTTTGACTGCTACGCCTATGCGCTGCTGGCGGCGGGCTATGTCGATCTGGTGATCGAGGCCGGTCTGCAATCCTATGATGTCGCTGCCCCCATCGCCGTGATCAACGCCGCGGGTGGCGTCGTCACCGACTGGCAGGGCGGTCCCGCGCATGACGGGGGCACGATTCTGGCCGCCGGCTCGCCCGAGTTGCATGCCGAGGCGCTGGCCCTTCTCAAGGGTGATTGAGGCCCCGGCGCACTGGCCTTATGGTGCCGCCGAACCACCTGCCGCCATTGGTAAAGACGCCCGACAGGAGCCCGCCCATGACCGAGCCGCGCGACGCCGAAACCAACGCGACCGAGGATGATTTCCGGCTGAGCCAGCAGGATCTGGAAGCCATCGCCAAGGCCATCGACGAAGATGACGCCCCGGCGCTGGACGCGCTGCTGGACCCGGTCCATGCCGCCGATATCGCCGACCTGATCGAACAGCTCGCGCCCGCGCGCCGGCGCGAGTTCCTGCATCTCTATAAAGGCGAGATCGACGGCGAGATCCTGTCCGAGATCGACGAGGCCATTCGCGACGAGGTCATCGAGCAGCTGCCCCATGAGGTGCTGGCCGAGGCCGTGCGCGAGATGGACAGCGACGATGTCGTCGACCTGATCGAGGACATGGAGGCGCCCGAGCAGCAGGCGATTCTGGCGGCGCTGGACGAATCCGACCGTGCCGCCGTCGAGCAATCGCTGACCTATCCCGAATATTCGGCCGGCCGCCTCATGCAATCCGAGGTGGTGACCGCCCCCGAACACTGGACCGTGGGCGAGGCCATCGATTTTCTGCGCCGCGAGGAATGGCTGCCCGACCAGTTCTATCACGTCATTCTGGTCGATCCGCGCCGCCATCCGATCGGCTATGTGACGCTGGGCCGGCTGCTGGCCTCGCGCCGGGACGTCGCGCTGCGCGACATCACCGAGGACAGCTTTCGCACCATCTCGGTCATGCAGGACGAAGGCGATGTGGCGCATGCCTTCAACAAGTATCACCTGATCTCGGCCCCGGTGGTGGACGAACATGACCGCTTGGTTGGCGTCATCACCATCGACGATGCCATGTCCGTTCTGGACGAGGAGCACGAGGAGGACATCCTGCGTCTGGCTGGCGTCGGTCTGGAAAGCTCGATCACCGACAGCGTCGTCGAGACCGTGCGCCAGCCAGACGCAGGATGTCCTCCTCGTGCTCCTCGTCCAGAACGGACATGGC
>JAGPGI010000150.1 GCA_018056045.1 Paracoccus sp. (in: a-proteobacteria) | reverse complement strand
ATCCAGAACAGCGTGGCACCACCCTGCTGCTGCCCGGTCAGGATCTGCCAGGGGATCACCGCCCGGCCGCGCATCCGGGGCAACGGCGCGGGGTGAAAGCCCAGCAGGGGTCTGATGCCGGAGGGGGCAGAATCCTACGCTAAGGCTTAATTTTTGGGGAATTTCGCTGCAGCGTTCTGTAGACGGTCGGTCTTGAGACAGAGAAGAGCTCAGCTAGATCGCTGATGGAATATTCGCCGGAGGCGTGCATCCGGCTCAGTTCTTTTTGTTGTTTTTCCGAGAGTTTCGGCTGCTTTCCCCGGAGTTTGCCCTTGGCGCGGGCGATGGCCATACCTTCGCGGGTGCGCATGCGGATGAGGTCGGCCTCGAACTCGGCGAAGGTGGCGAGGATGTTGAAGAACATCTTTCCCATCGGGTCGGTCGGATCGTAGACCGATGCGCCGAGGGCAAGCTTGACGCCCTTCTTTTCCAACTGTTCCGCGATGGCCCGTGCGTCGGGGACCGAGCGCGCGAGGCGGTCAAGCTTCGGCACGACAAACACGTCGCCTGCGCGCACGGCGGCGAGGGCCTGGGCGAGACCGGGCCGGTCGCGGTTCGTGCCGGTCAGACCGTGATCTGTGTAGATGCGGTCTTCGGTGACCCCAAGCTCTGCAAGGGCAGCACGCTGCGCCGTCAGATCCTGACGATCGGTGGAGCAGCGGGCATAGCCAATTTTGATCGCGGTCATGCCGAGAGTGTACGGATAAGGGGTGGCATATGCGAATCAAATCGTACCATCTATACGAGATATGATGGAGTGTGGTTTCCATACCGTTCTCAACTCTCTCGCCCCATGTCCGCTCACCGATCCCCTTACGGACGGTCGTCCATCACGATTTCCTGAAAGATCGCCATGCCAAGACGCAGCATTCTGACCGACCGCCAACGGGCGGCATTGTTCGATCTGCCGACCGATGAAGCGTCGATGCTGCGCCACTACACGCTGGCAGACGACGATCTGGAGCTCATCCATGCCCGTCGCCGTTCCCACAATCGCTTCGGTTTTGCGTTGCAACTATGCGCGCTGCGATATCCCGGGCGGTTGCTGGCGCCGGGCGAGGTCATTCCGTTAGCAGTCACACGCTTTCTGGCAGCGCAGCTTGGGATAAGGCCCGACGAATTGGCCGGCTACGCCGCCCGCGAGGAGACCCGGCATGAGCACCTGGCCGCCTTGCGCGCCATCTACGGTTACAAGATGTTCACCGGGCGGGGCGCCCGGGACCTGAAGGCCTGGCTTGAAGGCGCGGCCGAAACTGCCCGGTCGAACGAGGATCTGGCACGGCGCTTCGTCGAGCAGTGCCGGGCGGCTCAGACCATCCTGCCCGGAATCACGGTCATCGAGCGGCTTTGCGCGGATGCGCTTGTCGCGGCTGAACGGCGGGTCGATGCCAGGGTCGCCGGTCAGTTGGACGATGACATGCGAACGCGGCTCGATGCCCTTCTGACCGAAGATGCGGGTGGCTCGGTCACGCGCTTCGTCTGGCTGCGCCAGTTCGAAACCGGGCAGAATTCGGCCGACATGAACCGCCTTCTGGACCGGCTGGAATACCTGCGCGCGCTGGCGCTGGACCGGGGCATTCTGGCGGATGTGCCGCCACACCGCGTTGCCCGCCTTCGTCGGCAGGGAGAGCGATACTTCGCAGGCGATCTGAGGGATATCTCGGGTGACCGCCGCCTCGCCATCCTTGCGGTCTGCGCGCTGGAATGGCGCTGCGCCATTGCTGACGCTGTCGTCGAGACCCATGACCGCATCGTGGGCAAGACCTGGCGCGAGGCGAAGTCACGATGTGACGCCCGGATGGACGATGCCAGATCGGCGCTGAAGGACACCCTGCAATCCTTCAGGACATTGGGAGCGGCGCTCCTGGAAGCGCATGAGGATCGGGCCTCTCTCGAAGAGGCCGTCGGCAATGCCGGCGGCTGGATATCCCTCAAGGGGCTTGTCGCCACGGCCGCTCAACTGACCGACACGTTTGCCGCTGATCCGCTGGCGCATGTCGGTCACGGATATCATCGCTTCCGGCGTTATGCGCCGCGCATGCTGCGGGTACTCGACATCTGTGCCGCGCCCGTGGCGGAGCCGCTGCTGGCGGCAAGCGCGGTCATCGCGGGCACGGCGACACCAGACGTCCGGCCGCTGACCTTTCTGCGCCGCGCCTCGAAGTGGCACCGCCACCTGGATGGCGAAGATGAGCACCGGATATGGGAGGTCGCGGTCCTGTTCCATCTGCGCGAAGCCTTCCGTTCCGGTGATATCTGGCTGGCGCATTCGCGCAGGTATGGCGACCTGAAGGAAGCGCTGGTCCCGGTCGACGTCGCCCGCGCCACGCCGAGGCTGGCCATGCCGTTCGAGCCGGAAACCTGGCTGGCCGACCGCAAAGCCCGAATGGCTGACGCCCTGCATCGCCTGGCGCGTGCGGCTAGGGCCGGGGCAATCCCCGGTGGCTCTATCGAGGACGGCACCTTGAAAATCGACCGGCTGACCGCCGCGGTTCCCGAGGAAGCCGATGCGCTGGTTCTCGATCTCTATCGCCGCCTGCCGGAAGTCAGGGTCACCGATCTTCTGTTGGAGGTGGACGATGAGATTGGCTTCACCGAGGCCTTTACCCATCTGCGCACCGGCGTGCCCTGCAAGGACAGGATCGGCCTGCTGAACGTGTTGCTTTCCGAGGGGCTGAATCTCGGCCTCAGCAAGATGGCCGGGGCCACGAACACGCACGACTTTTTCCAACTCTCACGCCTGTCGCGATGGCACGTCGAAAGCGAAGCAATGGCGCGCGCCCTGGCCACGGTGATCGAAGGGCAGTCGAGGTTGCCGATGGCGCGGTTCTGGGGCGGCGGGCAGAGCGCTTCGAGCGACGGCCAGTTCTTCCCGACAACGCGTCAGGGCGAGGCGATGAACCTGATCAACGCCAAGTACGGCCATGAACCCGGGCTGAAGGCCTATACCCACGTCTCCGACCAGTTCGGACCCTTCGCCACACAGACCATCCCGGCCACCGTGAACGAAGCGCCCTACATCCTCGATGGCTTGCTTCTGACCGACGCCGGTCAGAAAATCCGCGAGCAGTATGCCGATACCGGCGGCTTCACCGACCACGTCTTCGCGGTGACCGCGCTGCTGGGGTTCCAGTTCATTCCCCGCATCCGCGACCTGCCATCAAAGCGCCTCTACCTCTTCGATCCGGCCTCCTGCCCGAAAGAGCTGAAGGGGCTGATCGGGGGCAAGATCAAGGAACGTCTCATTGTGGCAAACTGGCCGGATATACTGCGCAGCGTGGCGACCATGGCGTCAGGGGCCATGCCGCCCAGCCAGCTGCTGCGGAAGTTCGCATCCTATCCCAGACAGCACGAGCTGGCGGTGACCTTGCGGGAAATAGGACGGGTCGAACGGACGCTCTTCATCATCGACTGGTTACTCGATGCCGACATGCAACGCCGCGCCCAGATCGGCCTCAACAAGGGTGAGGCTCACCACGCCTTGAAGAACGCACTCCGCATCGGCCGCCAAGGTGAAATCCGTGATCGCACCTCCGAAGGCCAGCACTTCCGCATGGCCGGGCTGAACCTCCTCGCCGCGATCGTCATCTACTGGAACACCAAACATCTCGGCCAGGCCGTCGCTGGCCGCCGACGCGAAGGCCTGAGATGCTCACCAAACCTTCTGGCGCACACCTCGCCACTCGGTTGGGCCCATATCCTCCTCACTGGCGAATACAGGTGGCCGAAAAGGGCTTAGCGTAGGATTCTGCCCCCTCCGGCATCAGACCCCAGCGTCTGGTCAAGATCGCGGATGACGACGGGGTGGTGCAGGCAACCCATCACGACATCGCCACCGAACTGGGGACCGCGCGCGAGGTCGTTTCGCGTCAGCTGCATGAATTCCAGAAGCGCGGCTGGCTGGAACAGGGCCGGGGCCGCGTACGTCTGCTGCAACCCGACGCGCTGGCCCGTTTCGCCGCGAGCGGCTGACCGCGCCTGGGGCGGCGCATCGCCGCCAGCTGCAGGTTCCGAATGGGTTTTTTCGCCCATGGCGGCGGTTGTGTGACCTTGTCACTGTTATCGGCGGTCGCAAGGCGCATATTGCCGGAACACATTCAAGAGGAGCTGCAGACATGTCCAGGAACATGGGAACACTCGACCGCGCCCTGCGCATCGTCATCGGCCTGATGGCCTTGTGGCTTGCGTTCTTCTCGACGACCGCCTTCGCCCAGGGCGGCCTGTTCTGGCTGGCCGTGGTGGTTGGCGTGATCATGCTGGTGACTTCCGTCGTGGGCAATTGCCCGCTGTACCGACTGATCGGCGTCAAGACCTGCAAGGACTGCTGAGATGGAGACCATGTTCACTCCAGTTCAGTCGCTGCTGGGCGGCGCCCTGATCGGGCTGGCCGCGGTCATGCTGATGGCGGGCCTCGGCCGTATTCTGGGGGCCACCGGCATCCTTGGCGGCTTTGTCTTTGCCGAGAACGGCTCGGAATTCGGATGGCGTGCGGCGATGGTGCTGGGAATGGTGCTGGCGCCGGGGCTGATCTTTCTGGTGGCTGGCCAGTGGCCGCCGCTGCAGGTTCCGGTCAGCTGGCCGATGATCGCGATCGGCGGGGTAATCGTGGGTTTCGGGGCAAGCCTGGGTTCGGGCTGCACCTCGGGTCACGGGGTTTGCGGGCTGTCGCGGCTGTCGGCCCGCTCGCTGGTTGCGGTGCCGACCTTCATGCTGACCGCGGCGATCACTGTCTATCTTGTCCGTCACGTGTTCGGAGGCTGAGCGCATGAAACTTGTCTATGCCTGGCTTACCGGGCTGGTCTTCGGGCTGGGGATCGCAATTTCCGGCATGATGAATCCGGCCAAGGTGTTGAACTTCTTCGATATCGCCGGAACCTGGGATCCGTCGCTGGCCTTCGTCATGGGCGGCGCGGTCACGGTCACCTTCATCGGCTATCGCCTTGTCTGGCGCCGCCCTGCCCCGCTGTTCGAGCGCGCTTTCCAGCTGCCCACCGCGCGCCAGATCGACCTGCGCCTGATCGGCGGATCGGCCCTGTTCGGGATCGGCTGGGGCATCGCCGGCTTTTGCCCCGGCGCGGCGATCCCGGCCCTGGGCACGGGCCGCTGGGAAGTCGCGTTGTTCGTCGCGGCGGTGATCGTCGGCCTGGGGCTGGCGCGCCTCGTGCGGGGGCTTCCCCTTCTGCCGCGATCGGCCACGGCCTGATCCGACACACTATCAGAGAGACAGACAGAGAGGACGACCATGAACGACCGCTTCAACGCCGAAGAGCATGACCGAAAGATGGCCACCGCCATCGCGCGTCCGATCACCGATTATCCGGTGGACATGACCGTGCATCCCGACGTCGAGGGCTTTTTCGACGAGGACACCAACACGATCAGCTATATCGTCAAGGATCCCGCCTCGACCTCTTGCGCGATCATCGACAGCGTGATGGATCTGGATTACGCGGCCGGGCGGATCGCCTTTCGCCACGCCGACGCCATGATCGCGCGGGTCCGCGAGCGCGGGCTGACGCTGGAATGGATCATCGAGACCCACGCCCATGCCGACCACCTGTCGGCCGCGCCCTACATCCAGGAAAGGTTGGGTGGCAAGATCGGCATCGGCGAGAATATCCGCATCGTGCAGGACGTCTTCGGCAAGATCTTCAACGAAGGCACCGAGTTCCAGCGCGACGGCAGCCAGTTCGATGCGCTGTTCAAGGACGGCGACACCTACATGATCGGCACCATGCAGGCGTTTGTCATGCACACGCCCGGCCACACCCCGGCCTGCATGACCCATGTCATCGGGGATGCCGCCTTCGTGGGTGACACGCTGTTCATGCCTGATGGTGGATCGGCGCGGGCCGATTTCCCGGGCGGCGACGCCGGCACGCTGTATGATTCGATCATGAAGGTGCTGGCCCTGCCCGACGACATGCGCCTGTTCATGTGCCACGATTACGCCCCCGGCGGTCGCGAGATCCGGTGGGAAACCACCGTGGCCGAGGAAAAGGCCAGCAACATCCATGTCGGCGCGGGCAAGACCCGCGAGGATTTCATCCGGTTCCGGACCGAACGCGATGCCACCCTGGGCATGCCCCGGCTGATCATACCGTCGATCCAGACCAACATCCGCGCCGGGCACCTGCCCGAGGACAAGAACGGCGACAAGGTTCTGCGCGTGCCGATCAACAAGCTTTGACTGGACCCGCGGGAGGGATCTTCATGACCGACAAACTTCACGTCAAGACGCTGGACGACAAGGTGGCCGTGGCCGGGCAGATCCGCCCCGAGGACATCCCCGATCTGGCCGCGCAGGGCTTTCGTGCCATCATCACCAACCGGCCCGATGGCGAGGGCCCCGATCAGCCCTCCTTCGCTGAAATACAGGCCGCGGCGAACCAGGCCGGACTTGAGACCCGCTACGTGCCGGTGGCGTCGGGCGCGGTGACCGATCAGGATGTGCAGGCCTTCCGCAAGGCACTGCGCGAACTGCCCGGGCCGGTGCTGGCCCATTGCCGCAGCGGCACCCGATCGGCCATGCTGTGGGCCCTGGCCCAGGCCGACAGCAAGCCGGTGTCGGACCTGCTGGCGACAACCGCTGCGGCCGGATATGACCTGTCGGGCATCGCGCGCCGGGTCGCCAATGGCGGCCGGCTGCCGACCCCCGAGGCCGGCGATGCCCATCATCAGGTGGTGATCATCGGCGGCGGCGCTGCCGGGATCGCCACCGCCGCCAGCCTGCTGCGGCGCAAGCCCGATCTGGACATCGCCATCGTCGATCCGGCGGATTTTCATTACTACCAACCCGGCTGGACCCTGGTGGGTGCGGGGGTGTTCGAGCCGCGCCAGACC
>JAGPGI010000149.1 GCA_018056045.1 Paracoccus sp. (in: a-proteobacteria) | reverse complement strand
GCGCAACCTTGCATTTCAGCCCCAGCATCAGCCCCTGCCCGCGCACCAGCTCGAAGACCTCGGGATGGGCGGCGACCAGACCTTCCAGCTTTTGGCGAAACAGGCCCGCCTTGCGGTTCACCTCGGCGAGAAACTCGGGCCGGGTGACGATTTCCATCACGCGCGCGCCCACCGCGCAGGCCAGCGGGTTGCCGCCATAGGTCGAGCCATGCGTGCCCGCGACCATCCCTGCCGCGGCCTGTTCCGTGGCCAACACCGCGCCCAGCGGAAAGCCCCCGCCGATGCCCTTGGCGACCATCATGATATCGGGCGCGATGCCGGCATATTCATGCGCGAACAGCTTGCCGGTCCGGCCCATGCCCGACTGCACCTCGTCCAGAACCAGCAGCGCGCCGACCTGGTCGCACAGCGCCCGGATCAGCCGCAGATCGGCGTCCGGCAGCGGACGGATGCCGCCCTCGCCCTGCACCGGCTCCAGCATGACGGCGGCGGTGCGATCCGTGATCGCGGCTTTCAGCGCCTCCATGTCACCCCAGGGCAGGTGCCGAAATCCGGGCATCAGCGGGCCAAAGCCCTTGACCATCTTTTCCGCCCCCGAGGCGGCAATCGCCCCGGTCGAGCGGCCATGAAACGCCCCCTCGAAGGTCAGGATCTCGTGGCGGTCGGGATCGCCCTGATGATCCCAGTATTTGCGCACCATCTTGATCGCCAGTTCCGCCGCCTCGGTGCCGGAATTGGTGATGAAGGCGGTATCGGCAAAGGTGCTTTCGACCAGCAGGTCGGCCAGCTTTTCCTGTTGGGGAATGTGGTAAAGGTTCGAGACATGCCAGATCTTGCCTGCCTGCTCGGTCAGAGCGGCGACCAGATCGGAATTGGCATGCCCCAGCGCATTGACGGCAATGCCCGCGCCCAGATCCAGATATCGCGTCCCGTCCGCAGTGATGGCCCAGGTGCCCTCGCCCCGCTCAAAGGCGAGGTCGGCGCGGTTATAGGTCGGCAGGACGTGCGGAATCATGGGATTGTCCTTTTGCAGACAGGGGCCACCTTCAGGTGGCGACAGGTATGGGGAAGACAGGCGGGATCGGACGCTGAGAAATCAACGTCGGGGACGGGCGATATGGGCGGTCCGAACGATCATGCGATCCGAAATAACGGCAAACGGATGACCGCGCAACGAATTTTACGCCTTCATCCGATAGCCGCTCGAAAGCCAGCGCAAGGCCAGCCCCAGAACCAGCACCACCGACAGTGCACAGACCGCCAGCCCCAGCAGAGGCGGCGCATCCGAGACACCGGCGATCCCATAGCGCGCGCCGTCGATCAGGTAAAAGATCGGGTTCCAATGCGCCAGCGTGCGAAAGGGCTCGGGCAGGGCCTCGACCGAATAGAAGGTGCCCGACAGGAAAGACAGCGGCGTCACGATGAAATTGGTGATCGCCGCCATCTGGTCGAATTTCTGCGCGACAATGCCGCCGATCAGGCCCAGCCCGCCCATCAACAGCGCCCCCAGCACCACGAAGGCCAGCGCCCACAGCGGATGCGCGATGCCTTGGCCCAGCACCAGGGCCATCCCGCTGGCGATCACCAGCGCCACGATCAGCGCCCGCACCAGGGCGCCGGCCAGATAGCCGGCCAGAATCTCGGCCCCCGACAAGGGCGGCATCAGCGTGTCGACGATATTGCCCTGCATCTTGGCCGAGATGATGCTGGACGAGGTATTGGCAAAGGCGTTCTGGATCACCGTCATCATCAGGATGCCCGGCCCAAGAAAGGCCAGATAGGGCAGGCCCATGATCTCGCCCCGTCCCTTGCCAAGCGCCAGCGCAAAGACCACGACGAACAGCCCCGCCGTCATCAGCGGCGCCAGCACCGTCTGCTGCCAGACATTCAGAAAGCGCATCACCTCGCGCCGGGCCAACGTGTAAAGCCCCAGCCAGTTCACACGACCGAAACGCCGCACACCCATCTGGGGAAATCCGCGGTCGGGCTGGAAAGGTTGCATCGGCGCTCCTTGAATTTGCGGCTTCGGACGGGTAAATCTGGCTATCCCCCGGTTTAAGGCCGGGTTCCGCGGAATTGAAGTCACCAGAGTGAAGGGCACCGGGTTCGTCCCCGGTGCAGGAAAGGCGAACCATGTCCTGGACCGATGAGCGCGTCGAGACGCTGAAACGCATGTGGGCCGAAGGACAGTCGGCCAGCCAGATCGCCAAGGAACTGGGCGGTGTGACCCGCAATGCCGTGATCGGCAAGGTCCACCGGCTGGGCCTGTCGAACCGCAACGACGAGGCGCCCGAGGCCGCAGCCCCGGCCCCCGAGGCCAAGCCGGCCGCCGCAGCTGCGCCAGCCGCCGCCGCGCCGAAACCGGCACCCGAGCCTGCGCCCGAGCCCAAGCCGGCTGCCGCCGCAGCCCCCGAGGCCAGGCCCGAGCCCGAGCCGGAAACCACCCCGGCCGTCGCCGCCAGCAATTTCAACCGCCGGCCCATCGTGCCGGCCGGCCAGCCGCTGCCGCCGCAACCCTCGGCCAATGAAATCAGCCCCGAGGCGCTGGCCTCGGTCCGCGAGGTCGAAAAGCGCGCCCGCAAGCTGAGCCTGATGGAACTGACCGAACGGACCTGCAAATGGCCGATCGGCGATCCGGCAACGGACAAGTTCTGGTTCTGCGGCCTGCCCTCGGTCGCCGGCAAACCCTATTGCGAGGCGCATGTCGGCGTGGCCTTCCAGCCGATGAGCTCGCGCCGCGACCGCCGCCGCTAAGGGTCGGGGGATGCATTTCCCCCGCCTTGCCGCGCTGGCGGTGGTGCTGGACGGTGACCGGGTTTTGCTGGTCCAGCGCCGCAACCCGCCCGATGCCGGGCTGTGGGGTTTTCCCGGCGGCCATGTCGAGCCGGGCGAGACGGCCCTTGAGGCCGCCGCCCGCGAACTGGCCGAGGAAACCGGCGTCATCGCCCGTCCCCGCGCCTATCTGGACAATATCGACGTGATCGAACGCGGGGCCGATGGCGCCCTGCGTTTCCATTTCCTGCTGGCGGTAGTGCTATGCGAGCATGTCTCGGGCGACCCGGTGGCCGCCGATGACGCGCGGGACGCGGCATGGATCGCGGTCGCCGATGTGCTTGAGGGGCGCCCGCCCCTTAGTGCCAGTGTGGCAGGAACGCTGCGTAAGGCGCTGGCACAAGGCGGGTCGCGGTGATCCTGCGGCGGCAGTGCAGGAAATAGACCAGCGCCTGCACCAGCATCATGAAGGCGGCCAGCTCCAGCAGTTCCTCGACCCGCCCGGCCAGCGTGCCATATTCGGGCACAAGGATGACGCCGAAATCCGCCAGCTTGCGATCCAGCCCGTCCAGCGACTTCGCCACCACCACCAGCAGCGCCGCCAGCCCGGCAAGCCAGCTTGACGGCAGGCCCGCCCGCAGCCCGGCCCACCAGCGCGGCATCGTGATCGTCAGCAACCGCCAGCCGCAGATCAGGATCAACGCGATCACCGCCAGCCCGAGCAGCTTTTCCCAAAGCGGCGACGGCCCCGAGTAAAGCCGCAGTTGCAGCACCCCTTCCGAGGTGAAGCGCTTGTCGAAATCCAGCTCGCGCAGCGTCATCAGCGTCAGGATGGCCGGGATATGCCACTGCCGCCCCCGCATGTCATCGGCCCCCGTCACCCACCACAGCCCGGCCGCGAACGCCAAAAACACCGCCGACATCAGCTCGATCGTGTGGCCTTCCTTGAAGATCACCGCGACGGATTCATGCAGCGCAAGGTCCACGCCCAGAAACATCAGCGTGGCGGCAAGCATGACGGCAAGGGTGAAGGCGGGATGTAGGGGGTCGTTCCCTGTCATGGGGCGCTGGGTTCTCTTGCAGATGGATCCTGAGGGCGCGACGACCGCAGTGACACAACGCTTGGTTAACCTGCCGCTGGATCACAGTTAGAAACCCCTCCCCCGGATGACAAGACCATGACGGAACCGTGACAGCCTGCCCCGAGACACTGGCCTTCGCCTCGCGCCGCCGGTAAACAGCGCAGAAGCAGCTTTCAGGACCCGGACATGGCGCGGCATCTCATCACCTCGGCGATCCCCTATATCAACGGGATCAAACACCTCGGCAATCTGGTCGGCTCGCAGCTGCCGGCGGATCTGTATGCGCGCTATCTGCGCCAGCGCGGGCATGAGGTGATGTTCATCTGCGCCACCGACGAACATGGCACCCCGGCCGAGCTGGCCGCCAAAAAGGCCGGCAAGCCGGTCCCGGTCTATTGCGCCGAAATGCACGGCATTCAGGCCGGGATCGCCCGCGATTTCGGCCTGTCCTTCGACCATTTCGGGCGCTCGTCCAGCGAGCGCAACCACGTCCTGACCCAGCATTTCGCCGGCAAGCTGGACGAGAACGGCTGGATCAGCGAGGTCGAGGAAAGCCAGGTCTATTCCATCGACGACGGCCGCTTCCTGCCCGACCGCTATATCGAGGGCACCTGCCCCAATTGCGGCTATGACAAGGCGCGCGGCGATCAGTGCGAGAACTGCACCAAGCAGCTTGACCCGACCGACCTGATCGACCCGCGCAGCGCCATCAGCGGCTCGACCAACCTTGAGGTGCGGGCGACCAAGCATCTCTATCTGCGTCAGCGCGCGCTGAAGGACCAGATTTCGGCCTGGATCGACAGCAAGACCGACTGGCCGATCCTGACCACCTCGATTGCGCGCAAATGGCTCAATGACGGCGACGGGTTGCAGGACCGCGGCATCACCCGCGATCTGGACTGGGGCATTCCGGTCAAGAAAGGCGACGCGCCCTGGCCGGGGATGGAGGGCAAGGTCTTCTACGTCTGGTTCGACGCCCCCATCGAATATATCGCCGGCACCGCCGAGGGCGCCGATGCCAAGGGCCTGCCCGACAGCGCATGGCGCCGCTGGTGGCGTCTGGACGAGGGCGCGGCGGACGTCACCTACACCCAGTTCATGGGCAAGGATAACGTGCCCTTCCACACGCTGGGCTTTCCGGCCACCATCATCGGCTCGGGCGAGCCGTGGAAGATGGTCGATTATATCAAGTCTTTTAACTACCTGACCTATGACGGCGGGCAGTTCTCGACCAGCCAGGGTCGCGGCGTGTTCATGGATCAGGCGCTGTCGATCCTGCCGGCCGATTACTGGCGCTGGTGGCTCTTGTCCCACGCCCCCGAATCGGGGGACAGCGAGTTCACCTGGGACAATTTCCAGCAATCCGTGAACAAGGACCTCGCGGACGTTCTGGGCAATTTCGTCAGCCGCATCACCAAGTTCTGCCGCTCGAAATTCGGCGAGGTGATCCCCGAAGGTGGCGAATACGGCCCCGAGGAGCTGGAGCTGATCGCCACGCTGGACCAGAAAATCCGCGCCTATGAAGGCTTCATGGACCATACCGAGGTGCGCAAATCCGCCGCCGAACTGCGCGCGATCTGGGTCTTGGGCAACGAATACCTGCAATCGGCCGCGCCCTGGTCCACCTTCAAGACCGACCCGGAAAAGGCCGCGATGCAGGTCCGGCTGGGCCTGAACCTGATCCGGCTCTATGCGGTGCTGTCGGCGCCCTTTATCCCCTTTGCGGCGGATGCCATGCTGGCCGCCATGCAGACCGAGAACCGCGACTGGCCCGCAGATGTGGGCGCCGCGCTTGAGGTTCTGCCCGCCGGCCACGCATTCACCGTCCCCGAAGTGCTGTTTGCCAAGATCAGCGACGAAAGCCGCGACGAATGGCAAGAGCGGTTCAAGGGCATCCGCAGCTAGGCCCGGCCGCAAGCGGCCAAGCCTTGCCAATCCCCCCTGCGCCCGCTAGCCAATCCATGGCGCGGGCGTGGCGGAATGGTAGACGCATGGGACTTAAACTCCCTGGGGCGCAAGCCTGTGCGGGTTCGAGTCCCGCCGCCCGCACCATCCCGGACAAATTTATCTTATCGATAATTTAACCAAGTTGACGCCACGTCCAACTGGACAGCGGCGCCAGATCCGTAGTCGGATCGCCGGATCGCAGGCGACCATCCAAAGGACGGCCGCCCGCGATCACAGAAAAAGGGCAAGAGAAGACGACCGGTTCATCTTCCCTTGCCGCCCGGACAGTCCTAACCACCACGCTCGGCCTGTCCGGGTTTATCTTTTCTGTCGGCCCTACATGATTACCCTGCCTTATGATTCGCCGCAAACATCAAGCGACCCTGTTTTTAAACAATTCGCCTTGGTTCCCCCTGTCAGCTCAGCTAGTTTCGCGGCGAATTTCGAATTCAGGAGACTATCATGGTGCAGCGCCTTCACCTTGTCTTCGGTGGCGAACTGATCGACCCTTCGCGCACCGAGTTCCGTGACACCGACAATATCCATGTCGTTGGCATTTATCCCGATTATCAATCCGCCCATGCCGCCTGGAAAGCCGAGGCGCAGCGCACGGTGGACAGCGCCCATACCCGTTATTTCATTGCCCATCTTCATCGCCTGCGCGACGAGGAACGCGAAGTCAGCCCGACCGAAGAACTGGGCGGCTGAGTGCCGTCGCGCTGATGGCATTCACCGACGCGACCTCATCGCTGGCGCTGTGGTTGCATCTGCGCCGGCGTGCGGCCTTTGGCAGCGACCGGGCCTTGCCTCTGGTCCCGCCACCGGGCGAAGGGCCGCTGATTCTGATCCACCTCTCCGAGCGCGCCGATGATCCGCCGCCGGTGGGGGCGCTGATTCGCGCGATGCTTCTTCGCCGGCCGGGGCTGCGCTTTGCCTTCAGCGGCGCCGCCCCCGCCCCTGACAGCCTGCCGCCCGACCTGCGCGCCATTCATATGGCCTTGCCCCGCGACCCCGGCGCCGTGCGCGAGGTGATCGAGGCTCTGGCGCCGCGCGCGCTGCTGCTCATGGGCGATCAACTGCCTTCGGCGCTGATCACCGGCATGGCCGAGCGCGGCC
>JAGPGI010000148.1 GCA_018056045.1 Paracoccus sp. (in: a-proteobacteria) | reverse complement strand
CCACAACCTCGCCGCCCGGCAAGGTGGCCTGCGCCCCCCGCACCTCGGCCGGCAGAAAGTTCATGCCGGGCGAGCCGATGAAATAGCCGACAAAGGTATGGGCGGGGGTCTCGAACAGTTCCTCGGGGGTGCCCATCTGGACGACGCGGCCGTCATACATGACCACGACCTTGTCGGCGAAGGTCAAGGCCTCGGTCTGGTCATGGGTCACATAGATCATCGTATGGCCGAACTGGCGATGCAGCTGTTTCAGCTGGGTGCGCAATTCCCATTTCATATGCGGGTCGATGACGGTCAGCGGCTCGTCGAACAGGATCGCATTCACGTCCTCGCGCACCATGCCGCGGCCAAGGCTGATCTTTTGCTTGGCGTCCGCAGTCAGCCCCTGAGCCTTGCGCGAAAGCCAGCTTTCCATGCCGATCATCTGGGCGATCTGGTCGACGCGCGACTTGATATAGGCCGCATCCATGCCGCGATTGCGCAGCGGAAAGGCCAGATTGTCGCGCACCGACATGGTGTCATAGACGACCGGGAACTGGAACACCTGCGCGATATTGCGCTCGGCCGTTGGGGCGTCAGTGACGTCGCGCTCGCCAAACAGCACGCGCCCGTGGCTGGGCCGCAAAAGTCCCGAGATGATGTTCAGAAGCGTGGTCTTGCCACAGCCCGACGAGCCCAGCAGCGCATAAGCCCCGCCGTCCTGCCAGACATGGTCCATTTCCTTGAGCGCGTAATCCTTGTCGGTCTTGGGGTTCGGAAAGTAGCTGTGCGCAAGGTTCTTCAGCGTGATCTGTGCCATGGTCAGGCTGCCTTTGCATAGGATGCGGGCGCGGCAAGCCGGCCGGCTGCGTCGAACAGATAGACATGCGCCGGGTCCAGCCAGACGGTCAGCTCCTGCCCCTGCGTGAGGTTGTGGACGCCCTCGACCAGCCCGACCCAGCGGTCCGTGCCATGATCGACATGGATGAAGGTTTCCGAGCCGGTGATCTCGGTCACGGCCAGCACGCAGTCAAAGGCGATGGCCGTGTCGCTGTGCTGCCGCAGATGCAGGTGGTTGGCGCGGAAGCCCGCCTGATAGGCCCCGTCCGGCAGCCCGTCAAAGCCCGCGACCGGCGCGGCGCTGTCGCCAAGGCTGACCCGCCCGCCCTGTTTTCGCGCCGCCATGAAGTTCATCGGCGGATCGGAGAACACCCGCGCGGTGGTGGCATCCACCGGCTGGCGATAGACCTGCGGCGTCGGGCCGAACTGGGTCACGCGCCCCTGCCACAAGGTCGCGGTATTCCCGCCCAGCAGCAGCGCCTCTTCGGGTTCGGTCGTCGCATAGACAAAGATCGCGCCCGAGGCCTCGAAGATGCGGGGGATCTCGACACGCAATTCCTCGCGCAGCTTGTAGTCGAGGTTCGCCAGCGGCTCATCCAGCAGCACCAGCCCCGCGCCCTTGACCAGCGCGCGCGCCAGGGCGCAGCGTTGCTGCTGGCCGCCCGACAGCTCCAGCGGTTTGCGGGTCAGCATGGGCGTCAGGCGCATCATCTCGGCGGTCTCGTGGACCTTGCGGTCGATCTCGTCGGCGGGGCGGCCAAGGATGCGCAGGGGCGATGCGATGTTTTCGTAAACCGTCAGCCCCGGATAGTTGATGAACTGCTGATAGACCATGGCGACGCCGCGGTCCTGCACGCGCTGGCCGGTCACGTCCTGCCCGTCCCAGATCACCCGGCCGGCCGTGGGCTGGTCCAGCCCCGCCATCAGCCGCATCAGGCTGGTCTTGCCCGACAAGGTCGGCCCCAGCAACACGTTCATCGTGCCCTTCAGCAAGGTCAGCTGGGTTGGATGGATATGCACCCTGCCCCCGACCATGCGCGACACGCCCTGCAATTCCAGCACGTCTTCCCCCTACTCTGCCGCGGCGGTCACGGCTGGCATGGCCGCGATGAAGTCATCCAGCGCGCGGACCTGTTCGTCGTTCATATGCAGCCCCAGCTTCGTGCGCCGCCACAGGATGTCCTGCGCGCTCAGGGCGTATTCGTTGCGCACCAGCCAGTTGACCTCGGCCTCGGTCAGGCCGGCCCCGAAATCGCGGCCCAGATCCGAGAGGCTCTTTGCGTCGCCCAGCAGGCGAAAGGCCTCGGTGCCATAGGTGCGCACCAGCCGCCGCGCGAGGCGCGGGCTGAGGAACGGATAGGTGGCGCTCAGTTGCGCGACCAGCGCCTCGACGCCATCGACCGGGAAATCGCCGCCCGGCAGGGGCACGCGCGCCGTCCACTTGCCCGAAGCCTTGGGGAAGAAGGGCGCAAGCTTTGCCAGCGCGCTTTCCGCCAGCCGGCGATAGGTGGTGATCTTGCCGCCAAAGACGTTCAACAGCGGTGCGCCCTGATCGTTCAGGCTCAGCACATAATCCCGCGTTGCCGCCGTCGCCGATTTGGCGCCGTCATTGTAAAGCGGCCGGACGCCCGAATAGGTCCAGACCACCTGATCGGGGGTCACCGGGCGGGCGAAATACTGGCTGGCAAAGGCGCACAGATAATCGCGCTCCTCGTCCGTGCAGCGGGCCTCGCCCGGCAGACCCTTGTGGTCCATGTCGGTGGTGCCGATCAGGGTGAAGTCCTGCTCATAGGGGATGGCAAAGATGATCCGCCCGTCGGTCCCCTGAAAGAAATAGCAGCGGTCATGATCGTAAAGTTTCGGCACCACGATATGGCTGCCGCGCACCAGCCGCACCCCCTCGGTCGAGGGGATATGCGCGACATTGCGGATGATATCCTCGACCCACGGTCCACCAGCATTGACCAGCGCGCGGGCGTGATAGGTCTGCGCACCCTCCGGTCCTTCGGTCGTGATCTGCCACAGATCGCCCAGACGCTGGGCCATGGTGACGCGGGTCCGGGTCAGGATGGTGGCGCCGCGCGCCTCGGCGTCGCGGGCGTTCAGCACCACCAGCCGCGAATCCTGCACCCAGCAATCGGAATATTCCCAGCCGGTGCGAAAACCCGGCTTCAGCGGCCTGCCCAGCGGATCAGAGGACAGATCCAGTTTCGAGGTGCCGGGCAGGATCTTCCTGCCGCCCAGATGGTCATAAAGAAACAGTCCCAGCCGGATCAGCCATGCCGGACGGCGGCCCTTCATCCAGGGCATCGCCAGACCCAGAAGGCGCGAGGTCGGCGTGTCGCTTTCGAAGCGCATGTCAGGCGAATAGGGCAGCACGAAGCGCATAGGCCATGAGATATGGGGCATGGCGCTCAGCAGGGTTTCGCGTTCCTCCAGCGCCTCGCGCACCAGACGGAACTCGAAATATTCCAGATAGCGCAGCCCGCCGTGAAACAGCTTGGTCGAGGCCGAGGAGGTTCCCTGCGCCAGATCGCCCATCTCGGCTATGGTGACCGAAAGACCGCGCCCGGCGGCGTCGCGGGCAATGCCGCAGCCATTGATGCCGCCGCCGATGATGAACAGATCGACGATCGGACGTTCTGACGATGACACGCCGCAATTCCCCCATATGTGCAGTGCCCGTTTCCCTGCCAGCAAGGTGTAACGCGAGCGGAGGATCGGTCAAGCGCAGATTTTCGTTTTTGACCGCTTTAGCGCCAAAACGAAAATTCTTACGCTGCGTTGCGGTGGCTTCGCGGCCAGAACATGCCAAGCCCATCGGCGCAGGGCGCAAAATGCGCGCTTTCCCGCGTTTTTGGCTTTGCGGGCCTTGCATCGCCGGTGAACGGCCCGAAATCCGCGCGCCGAGAGCCCGCGAATCGTGATACCCTGTCACGGATCGGGCGATTCCTCGCCCGTTTTCATGACGGGATATCGAACCGCCGCGCCAGGTTGCGGCCCTTGGCCGATCGTTTCACCGCTGCCCGGGTGAGACCGGCTTTCTTGGATCATGGAGCGCCGCGATGTCATACAGCGGCACTGAGGGCTGGAATACTCTGCGCGTCCGCTTCGGTGGCTTTGCCGCCGGATTGCTGCTGATCCTGGGCGTGGTCACCGCCTTTGTCGTCAGCATCGCCATCATGCCGGAACTGAACTGGCGCGGCCTCGCCCGAAGTTCGGAAACCCATGGCGCGGTCGCGCTGATCCTGCGCGAACGCGAGCAGCTTGACGAAAAGCTGGTTCTGGCCGAGACCCTGCGCGCGCAGTTGATCGCGGGCAGGGCCGGCGACAAGGACCTGCAGATCCGGCTGGACGCCGAGGCCGCCGATATCGCCCATCTCAAGGCCATGATCGCGGCCGTGGATGACCGGCTGGAAATGCTCGGGGAGGCATCGAGCCAGGCCCGCGCCGCCGCCAACGACATGCAACTGGCGCTGCATTCCTGGCGCTGGCCGCTGTTGGCGCGGGCCACACCCGGCCAGCTTGTGCTGTTGCTGACGCTGATGATGGGCGCCCTTGGCGGCATCATCGCCGTCGCCCGCGCCTTTGTCGCCCCCGAGGCGGACAGGCCCACCTCCGCCGATTATTTCATCCGCCCGCTTCTGGGCGCGGTCATGGCCTTTGTGATCTACATGCTGGTGCAGGTCGGCCAGATCGTGCTGACCGCCGATGGCAACGCCGATCCCCTGAACCCCTATCCGATTGCGCTGATCGCCGTGGTCGCGGGCATGATGGCCGCCGAGGCGATCGCCGCCATCGAGCGCTGGGGCAAGAGCCTGTTCGAGCGCATCTCGGCCATGCCCTTCGGCAACTCGGCCCGGGAACTCGAGGCCGCGTTGGCCGCCGAACAGGACCGGCTGGACGAGATGGCAAAATCACTTGCAGGCCCGCATCCGGAAAGCGCCGGGCCGGCGCTTGCCAGCGCCGCCGCGGCACAGGACAGCGCCAGACGGGCGGCAGCCAGCGCCAAATACGCCATCGGCGCGCTGAGCCGCGACAGCAGCAACGCCGCCCTGACCCGCGCCAACGAGGCGCTGGCCCATCTCAAGGCACAGGTGGACAAGGCTGCCGAACTGGCTGCGGCCATCGCCGGAACACATGTCACAAGCGAGGATTCCCGATGACCCAGCTTCAAGGACTGGCATTGCTGCGCGAGGTGATGCGCGATGCCGCGCCCGATGATCGTCCGATCTTCACCCCCGAGCGCATGCGCTTCGTGCTGGAACCCACGCCTTCGGATCTGCCGGCAGAGGCGCAGATCGCCGCATTGCGCGACGGGCTGGCCGAACTGACCGGCAGCAGCGCCTTTCGCCTCGAGCCGCTGTTCGGCGGCGACGAGGATGTCTCGTTTCTGGTGTTTTCACCCGACGGGATCGACATGACCCTGCCCGAGGATGCGCTTTACGGCATTGCCGAGGCGCTGCGTGAACGGCTGGGGCTCATCTCCTGCGAACCCGATACCGGCGCGGCGGCCTATGGCGATCCCAGCGAGGCGCCGCCGCCCGGCACCGAAAGCGTTGTCGGCGATATCTTCTGCTGGGTGCAGGGCAATGCCCCCGCCGACAGGGAATGGGCGCTGCGCCGCACATTGGTGCATCAGGCCTGGGCACGCGCGCCCGGCAAGGGCAGGGGCATCACCATCGCCCAGCCCGATACCGGCATCGTCGACCATGTCGAGCTGAAGGACACCCGCATCGACCGGACCCGGACGCTGAACCTGATCGAGGGCGGCACCGATCCGACCGACCCGCTGTCCTCGCGCATGTCCAATCCCGGCCATGGCACCAGCACCAGCAGCGTGGCCGCCTCGGGCGAGGGTTCGGCGATCAAGGGCTCGGCCCCGCGCGCCACGCTGGTGCCGATCCGCTGCATCAATGATGTCGTGGTCACCAATGCAAGCCCGGTGGCCCGCGCGGTCGATCACGCCACCCGCATCGGCGCCCATGTCATCACCATGAGCCTGGGCGGACTGTTCAACCGCGCCCTGCGTGACGCGATCCGCCGCGCGGTGGCCCGCGACATCGTCGTGATGGCTGCGGCCGGCAATTGTGTCGGCCTGACCGTCTGGCCGGCCGCCTATCCCGAATGCATCGCCGTCGCCGGCACCAACAACGCCGACCAGCCGTGGAAGGGCACCTCGCGCGGGCCGTCCATCGACTTCTCGGCGCCGGCGGAATTCGTCTGGCGCGCCGATACCCGCGACCCGGCCCACACCCTGACCGGCATCTCGGGCGGTCAGGGCACCTCTTTCGCGGTGGCGCTCAGCGCCGGGATCGCGGCCTTGTGGCTTGGCCATCACGGCCGCCCCGTCGTGCTGGCCGAGGCGCGGCGGCGCGGCACCACGGTGCAGGCCCTGTTCCGCGCCGCCGCCCGCCAGACCGCCCGCAGCCCGGCGGGCTTCCCGCGCGATATGGGCGCGGGGATCATCAATGCCGATGCGCTGCTGGCCCTGGCCCTGCGCGACATCCGGCTGGGCGGGCTGGAAAGCGCCATTGCCGCCGCCGATCCCAGCGGCGGGCTGGAACTGGCCCTGACCGAAGTGCTGGGTCCGGGCAATTTCGACGAGAGCTTCGACTGGGCGCGGCATGGCGCCGAGATCTCGGCGCTGCTGATCGCCGATGCGCGGGCCGGACGCGGCCAGCCCGGCGCCGGACCCGAGGCGCGGGCACCCAAACGCGCCTCGGACCAATTGACCGAGGCGGCGGCAGGGGCGCGCGACCCGCGACTGGCCGCGCTTGCGCTGCGCGCGGGCGTGCCCGCGCCGTCGCTGATGCGGCCCAGCGACACCGAGGCCCGGACCTCGGCGCTGATCGCCCGCATGGGCGCCGTCGTCCAGCCCCGGATGTCCACGGAATCGGCCCAGACGCTGAGTGTGGAAAGCGCCCGCGCCATGCTGGATGACAGCGGCCGCGCCCGCATCCTCGAGCGGCTGCGCGCCCGGACCGAAAGCACCGGTCGCAGCGATCTGATCACCGATCTGGACAGTATCGACGAGGCCATGCGCGATCTGCACGGGCAGGGTAGCGCCGCGCGGCTGTCGCCGGTCCAGTATGTGCAGCTCGAGGC
>JAGPGI010000147.1 GCA_018056045.1 Paracoccus sp. (in: a-proteobacteria) | reverse complement strand
TTGCCGCGCACGATCTTTTCGGCCTGCACGGCCAGAAACAGCGCGATCGCCATGGCGAAAAAGGCGACCAGCGCCGAAAAGATCACCGTGACCTGCAACGAGTTCAGATAGTTCGGGTCGCTGAGGACCTTTCTGAAATTCGCAAAGCCCACAAAGGTCGAGCTAAGCCCGAACGGATCCTCTTTCAGCATGGATTGCCGAAAGGCCTGCCCGGCCGGCCAGTAGAAAAAGATCAGCGTGATCGCAAGCTGAGGCGCGACCAGAAGCCAGGGCAGCAGCTTGTGCGGAAAGACCGTGCGTCTCATCCTGTCCCTCATGAAAGGGCGGGCGTCTAGGGGACGCCCGCCGGAACGGTTCCGGTGTCGGTTCAGCCGCCGGTGGCTTCCTTGATCGCGGCATTGCCCCGATCCGTCGCGGCCTTCATCGCATCTGCGGCGCTTTGCTGGCCGGCCAGCATCTTTTCATATTCCTCGTTCTGGATGTCGCGCAGCTGCGGCAGGTTCGGCGCCCGCACACCCTTGGAATTGGCGGTCGGTGCTTTGCCCATCATCTGCAGGATCGGCGTCTCGCGCGCCGGGTTCTTGTCATAGAACCCCGAGGCCTTGGTCGCCTCATAGGCAGCCAGCGTCACCGGCAGATAACCCGACTGTTCGTGCAGGAACTGCTGCACCTCGGTCTGGGACAGATAGTTGAAGAAGGCGGCGACACCCTTGTAGGTCTCGTCCGACTTGCCGCCCATCACCCAAAGCGAAGCGCCGCCCGGCACGGTATTCTGCGGCGCGCCGGCAGCAGTATCGTCATAGGGCAGCTGGCCGATGCCGTAATTCATCCCCGACTTGACGATATCGCCCAACCCCCCCGAGCTTTCGGTCAGGATGCCGCATTCGCCCGACAGGAAATTCTGCTTGGCCTCGCTGGTGCGGCCGCCATAGACGAACACCCCCTCTTTCGCCAGATCGGCCAGTTCCTGGAAATGCTTGACGTAAAGGTCGCTGTTGATCTGCAACTCGGGCGTACCGGCCAGACCGTTTTCATTCGTGCCCCAGGCGGTGTCGTTCCAGGCGGCAAAATTCTCGGTATGGATCCAGGTCAGCCAGGTCGAGGTGACGCCGCAGGTCGCCGCACCCGATTCCTTGATCTTGCGGGCGGCGGCCCAGACCTCGGCCCAGGTCTTGGGCGGCGCATTCACATCCAGCCCGGCTTTTTCGAAGATGTCCTTGTTATAGTAAAGGATCGGCGACGAGGAGTTATAGGGAAAGGACAGCATCTCGCCCTCGGGGGTCGAGTAATAGCCGACGATGCCGGGCAGATACTGCGCCTTGTCAAAGGTGAAACCGCCCTCTTCCAGCACCTCGGCCACGGGCTTGATCGCGCCCTGCGCACCCATCATCACGCCGGTGCCCACGTCAAAAACCTGAATGATATCCGGGGCCTGCCCGGCGCGGAATGCGGCGATGCCGGCGTTCAGGGTTTCGGGATAGGTGCCCTTGAAGACGGGCTTGAGCTCATAATCGGACTGGCTGGCATTGAAGTCGCCGGCGATCTTGGTCACCACCTCGGCATTGGCGCCGGTCATGGCGTGCCACCACGAGATTTCGGTCTTGGCCTCGGCGGCCAAGGGCAGGGCCGTCAGCCCGGCCACCAGAAACAGGGTCTTTTGCATGGTCTTCCTCCAAGTCGTGCCTTGCGGCGTCATTGTTCCCGAACACCGTCACCGGGGTTTTCACCCCTGTCGCGCGCCGTTCGCCTCCCCGTCCGGATTTGTCGCCTGTCCGTTGCACAGGTGTCAATTCGCTTCTGGTTCTGCGGATCTGGCAAAAGGCGCGCAGGCGCGGCGCCGGGCACCGCAGCCGCTTCGCATTCGAATATGAAAATTCAATGACAACAAGGCAAAAACAGAAATATTTCGTCTTGTTTCTAGGATAAGGTTTGGCGCGGACCGGCTGCAGATAATGGGCCGGGGCCGGCTTGCCCGGTCCTGGCCGCCCATCGGGGCCGATGCATGACGTGGCGTCAGCCCCGGCGCCGGCAGGGTGCCAAAGGGTCTTGCCGATGGCCGGGGCAGGGATTTATTCCGATGACATGGCGGCAACGTCACAGTCACGCCCCTTCGCCCGGGCAGGAGACATTCATGACGCAAGCCCGCAATCTGGTCACCGCCCCCATCGCCCCGGCGCTTTTGATGTTCGCACTGCCGACGCTGGGCTCATCGGTGCTGCAATCGGCCAATGGCTCGATCGATGCGATATGGGTCGGCCGGCTGCTGGGCGAAAACGCACTGGCGGCGACCACCAACGGCAACCTGATCATGTTCCTGCTGACGGCATTCGTCTTTGGCTTCGGCATGGCCTCGACCATCCTGATCGGGCAATCCATCGGCCGGGGCAGCCTTGCCGCCGCCAAGGAGGTCGTCGGCACCGCCATCGGCACCTTCCTGCCACTTGCGCTGCTGATCGCGGTCGGCGGCTGGTGGCTCGCGCCGCAACTGCTGGCGCTGCTGGGCACCCCGCCCGAGACCACGGGCCTTGCCCGCGAGTTCCTGCGCGTGACCTTTTTCGCCATGCCGGGCATCCTGATGCAGACCATGCTGATGATGGCCCTGCGCGGCGCCGGCGATTCCCTGACACCGCTGATCTTCATGGCGCTGGCGGTGGTTCTGGACGTGATCCTGAACCCGATTTTCATCCTTGGCCTTGGCCCGGCCCCGCAGATGGGGATTTCCGGTTCGGCCTTTGCCATGGCGCTGGCCAATTACACCAGCCTTGCGGCCATGCTGGCCTATATCTACTGGCGGCGCCACCCGCTGAGCCTGCATGGCAAAGAGCTGCGCCTCCTGATCCCGGCGCGGCAGGTGCTGGGGCTGATGCTGCGCAAGGGCCTGCCCATCGGCCTGCAGATGGTCGTCGTCTCCAGCTCGATGCTGGCAATGATGACGCTGGTCAATGCCGAGGGCGTCGACACCACAGCCGCATTCGGCGCCACGCAGCAGCTCTGGACCTATGTGCAGATGCCGGCGATGGCGCTTGGCGCGGCGGTCAGCGCCATGGCCGCGCAGAATATCGGCGCCGGGCGCTGGGACCGGGTCAGCAAGATCACCCGCATCGGCATCCTGTTCAATCTGCTGATGACCGGAGGGCTGGTGCTGATCCTGTTCGTGGTCGAGCGGCAGGCGCTTGCCCTGTTCCTCGGCCCCGAAAGCGCCGCAACCCAGATCGGCGTCCATATCGGCCGCATCGCCACCTGGGGCTTTGTGTTCTTCGGCGTCTCGATGGTGCTCTTTGGTGCCGTGCGCGCCAATGGTCAGGTGATCTGGCCGCTGATCATCCTGTTCGTCTCGCTTTATCCGATCCGGCTGGGGGTGGCGGTGGGGCTGCGCAACTGGCTGGGCGCCGATGCGCTGTGGCTCAGCTTTCCGGCCGCGATGCTGTCCACCATGGCAATGTCCAGCGCGCTCTATCTGCAGGGCGGCTGGCGGCGGGGCGGCGAGATGCGCGTCGATCCCCCCGCCCCCGGGACCCCTGCCCCCGAATCCGTGCCGGTGCCGGTACCGGTGCCGCTGGTCGCCAGGGAATAGCCCTCAGCGCCAGCCCAGCCGCAGCCGTGGCAGCGACGCCCACGCCGTGATCCATGCCAGCAGCGCGCAAAGCGCGATCGCCGGCACCATGGTGGCGGCGCTGTTGTCCAGAAACAGCCCCGCCAGTCCGATCATCGCGCCCCCGGTCAGCATCTGGATCGTGCCCCCCAGCGACGAGGCGAGCCCCGCGATATCGGGATGCGGGTCCAGCGACATGACCATCGCCGTCGGCATCGCCAGCCCAAGGCAGAAATTGCCCAGAAACAGCCCGATGACCACCACCGGCAGGCTGTCGAATCCCAGCCAGACCAGCGCCGTCAGGCTCAGCGTCGCCCCGGCAAAGCCGATGATCGCCAGCGCGATCACCCGCTCGAGGCCATGCCGCTCGGCCAGCCGCCCCGCCAGTTGCGAGGCCGAGAAGAACCCCACCGCGTTCACCGCGAAAGCCAGCGAGAACCCGGTCGGGCTCAGCCCGTATTGGCGCGTATAGACAAAGCTGGCCGAGGCGAGAAACACGAAAAAGCTGGCCATGCCAAAGCCGCCGATCAGCGTCAGCCCCATGAAGCGGCGATCCCGGATCAGCAGCACCGCGCCCTGCATCATCGCATCCGGCCGGACCGGGCGGCGATGTTCGGGGGCCAGCGTCTCGGGCAGGACGAACAGGATCAGCGAAAGGCTCAGCAGCGCCGCCACCGCGAGCACGGCGAATATCTCGCGCCAGCCGCCCCAGGCCATGACAATCGAGCCGGTCAGCGGCGCCAGCATCGGCGAGACCGAGATCACGATCATGATCGCCGCCATCATCCGGGCGGCAGCCGGGCCGCTGGCCATGTCGCGGATCACCGCGCGCGGCACCGCCATCAGCGTCGCCGCGCCAAAGCCCTGCACGGCGCGGGCCGCGATCAGCCACTGGATCGAAGGCGCCAGACTGGCCGCCACCGACGCCAGCAGAAAGATCGCAACGCCGATCACCAAAGGCGGCTTGCGCCCCACGGCATCGGCCATCGGGCCGTAAACCATCTGCGCGATGCCAAAGGCGATGAAATACGAAGTCAGCGTCAGCGCGGCGCCGGCCTCGGTCGTCTTGAGGTCCGAGGCAACCTCGGGCAGCGCCGGCAGATACATGTCGATCGCGAAAGGACCGACGGCGGAAAGCAGGCCAAGCAGCAAGGCCATGCGGAACAAGGGATCACGCATCAGGAAACCAGTGGTTGCAAGAATGTCAGGAATGCCGGGGATATCAGCGAAACCGGCGCTGAATCGCACCAGAAGGGGGATGAACCGCCGCCGCCTGAGCCTTGATGCCACATTCGTGCCCGATCCGCAACCGCCCAGCCCTCGCAACGCCAAACCGCGGGCGCAAGGGATGCGCCCGCGGCCATGGCTGCCTTGATATGCGCGGCCCCGGCTCAGAAGCTGAAATCATCGGCGCCGAGGCTTTGCAGCAGGGTGTCCTCGATCACCAGCTGGTTGGAGCCAAGGGTGATGACGACATCGCCGCCGACCTGCCGGGCGGCACCGCGGATATCGGCAAAGCTGTCGATGCTGGCGAATGCCGACATGTCGATGCGGTCATCGTCGCCATCGAAATCGGTGATGACATCGCGCCCGCTGTTGAAGAAGAACACATCCGCGCCGACGCCCCCGGTCATGGTGTCATTGCCGGCGCTGCCGTTCAGGGTGTCATTTCCTTCCTGCCCCCAAAGCCGGTCATTTCCGGCCTCGGCCAGCATGAGGTCGTCGCCCTCGCCGCCGATCAGCGTGTCATTGCCGGCGCCGGCGCGGATCCGGTCATTGCCCGAACCGGCCGAGATATTGTCGGCGCCGGTTCCGGTCACGACATGGTCGTTGCCCTCGCCCGCCGTCACCCGGTTATGGCCATCACCGGCCCAGATCGTGTCATTGCCCGAACCGGCACTGATAATGTCATTGCCCGCTGCGGCAAGGATCAGGTCGTTGCCCTCGCCGCCGATGACGCGGTTATGGCCGCGCCCGGCATTGATGTGATCGTCGCCCGAGCCGCCGTCGATATGGTCGTCGCCCATATTGCCGTAAAGCGTATCATCGCCCGACATGCCAAAGATGCTGTCGGCGAAATTGCTGCCATAGATGCGGTTGTCGCCGTCATTTCCACGAAAGATAGCCATTTGTCGTCTCCGTCAGTCTGGTTTGGCCGGCATTGGGTCGCGTCCCGGCCCGGCATCAGGGTGCAGGGCCGCATCCGCTTGCCCGGCTGCCGGTTCGGCCGGGGCGGAATGGGAAGGTTCGAGATCGGAAAAAGCTGGTGTCAGGCGGCGCGGGCGTGGCGCGCGAGCCGCTGGCCGACCATCATCATGCGCATCGCATCCTCGGCGGCGCGGCACAGCAGCTTGTCGCCCTGGGCGATGGCTTCCTCAAGCGAGCAGGGCCGCTTGACGATCGAGGCAAAGGCGCTGATGCCATGGGCGAAGGTTTCCTGCGCGCCCTTGCCGATGGTGCCGGCCAGCGCGATGGTGGGGATACCGCGCGCCTCGGCCCGGCGCGAGACCTCGCAGGGGACCTTGCCATAGGGGCTTTGCCCGTCGAGCGACCCTTCGGCGGTGATGACCAGATCGGCCTGCGCCAGCAGGTGGTCGAACTCCAGGTAATCCAGCATGATGTCGAAACGCGGATGCAGCGTGGCGCCGGCAAAGGCCACCAGCCCCGCCCCCAGCCCGCCCGAGGCCCCGGCCCCGTTCATGGCCCCCAGATCAAGACCGGTCTGGGCACGGATCAGGGCGGCATAGGTTTCCAGCCCCTGTTCCAGCGCCTCGACCTGCGCCGGGGTCGCGCCCTTTTGCGGGCCGAAGACGCGGGCGACGCCCTTGGGGCCCAAAAGCTGGTTGTGCCAGTTCACCGCCACGTCGATGCGGGTCCGGGCCAGGCGCGGGTCCAGCCCGCCAAGGTCGATCCGCGCCAGATCGCGCAGCGCGCCGCCGCCTTCGGGCAGCTCATGGCCGGCCGCGTCCAAGAGCCTTGCGCCAAGCGCCCGCGCCATGCCGGCGCCGCCGTCATTGATGCCGCTGTCGCCGCAGCCGAGCAGAATGCGCCGCACGCCATGGTCCAGCGCCTGCAAGATCAACTCGCCCACGCCCCGGCTGGTGGTCAGCGTCGGGTCGCGTTGGGTGCGCGGGACCAGCGACAGGCCGGCGGCAGCGGCCATCTCGATCACCGCCGTGGCGGGGCCGTCGCCCCCCATCAGGCCCCAGAAGCTGGGAACGGGCGCGCCGACCGGACCGGTCACCCGGGTCTCGATCATCCGGCCCGAGGTGGCGTTGACGATGGCGCGAGTCGTGCCCTCGCCGCCATCGACCATGGGCGCGCTGAGAATGGTGGCGCCGGGCATGGCCCGCA
>JAGPGI010000146.1 GCA_018056045.1 Paracoccus sp. (in: a-proteobacteria) | reverse complement strand
GGGTCCGGTGACCTGCTGATCCTCGGGGCCGCGATGCTGCGGGCGATCATGGTGGTTTCGACGCGGCGCCTCATGGCGGGCAGCGCGCTTTCAACGGCGGCGCTGACCGCCGTGCAGGCATCGACCGTCATGGCCCTGACCCTTGTGGTGCTGCTGACGCTATCCGGGCCGTCAGGTCTGTTCGTGACTGCCGGGCCGGGCTTCTGGGCGGCCGTGGCGTTCCTTTCGCTGTTTTGCACTATCGCGGCCTTTTATGTGCAGAACGCCGCCCTGCGCCGAAGCACGCCGACACGGGTCAGCTTTCTGATGGGGACCGAGCCGCTCTTTGGTTTTGCCCTGTCCTGGGCGCTGCTGTCAGAGGCTGCATCGGCCTCGACCCTGCTTGGCGCGGGCCTGATCGTCGGCGGGACATTTCTGGGACTGGTCTTCGAGCGCGAAGGATAAGCCTGGCGCCGGCCCGCGGCGTCATTACGCAATGGCAGCGGATCGCGGACATGCCGGACAGACGGCAGGAATGGTGCCAATCGCGCGCCCATAGGCTTCGCTGGTAATTGATCTGACTGGTGACCCCGGCAGGACTTGAACCTGCAACCTGCCCCTTAGGAGGGGGCTGCTCTATCCAGTTGAGCCACGGGGCCGCCGCAGATGCTTTTGCCTGCTGGCTGCGAAAATGGCAAGCTTGCCGCGCCGCGCCGGACACGATAACGGTAACAGGATTGCGGAGCAGCATTTGCCAATGAATATGAAAAGACCTCGCCGCCCCTTGACCCTGCGTGATGTTTCGGAGGCGTCGGGCGTGTCCGAGATGACGGTCAGCAGGGTGCTGCGCAACCGGGGCGACGTGTCCGCCGCGACGCGGGAAAAGGTGCTGACCGCCGCCCGCACGCTGGGCTATGTCCCCAACAAGATCGCCGGCGGGCTGGCCAGCCAGCGCGTCAATCTGGTCGCCGTGGTCATTCCGTCGCTGTCGAACATGGTCTTTCCGGACGTGCTGGGCGGGATCTCGGCGGAACTGGACGATACCGGGCTGCAGCCGGTGGTGGGGGTCACGAATTACTCGCCCCCGCGCGAGGATGCGGTGCTTTACGACATGCTGTCCTGGCGCCCCTCGGGGGTCATTCTGGCCGGGCTTGAACATAACAGGGCCGCACGCGCCATGCTGGAAAATGCCGGCCTGCCGGTGGTCGAGATCATGGATGTGGACGGCACCCCCATCGATTGCGCGGTCGGCATCTCGCACAAGCGTGCCGGGGCCGAAATGGCCGAGGAAATCCTGAACGCCGGCTATCGCCGCATCGGCTTCATCGGCACCCATATGCCCGAGGATCATCGCGCCCGCAAACGTCTGGCCGGGTTCGAGGCGCGTCTGGGCGAGGCCGGCATCGCGCTGGCGGCGCGGGAATTCTATCAGGGCGGCTCGTCGCTCTTGAAGGGGCGCGAGTTGACCGAGCGTATTCTGACCCGCGAGCCGGATCTGGATTTCCTCTATTACTCCAACGACATGATCGGCGCGGGCGGGCTGATGTGGTGCATGGAGCGGGGCTATGACATCCCGGGCAAGCTGGGGCTGGCCGGCTTCAACGGCGTCGAATTGCTGGACGGGCTGCCGATGCGGCTGACCACCACCGATGCCCGGCGCATCGATATCGGGCGGCGCGCCGCACGCATCGTTGCCGGCAAGGAGCCCAGACCCGAAGGCGGCGTGGTGGCCTTTGCCCCGACCTTCCTGCCCGGGGACACGATCCGGGCGCATTGAACGCGCGGCGCGTCAATGGCGACGGCGGCCCCTGCTGGCGCCGCCGCATGGATATTTAAGCATGAAAGAAGCTTTGAGCCTCAGTCCAGATCGGGGAAGAATTTTCCCGTGGGCGAAAGGGTGAAGATTTCAAAGCCGGTGGCGGTGACGCCGATCGAATGCTCGAACTGCGCCGAAAGCGACTTGTCGCGGGTGACCGCCGTCCAGTCATCGGCCAGCACCTTGGTTTCCGGGCGGCCAAGGTTCACCATCGGCTCGATGGTGAAGAACATGCCCTCCTCCAGCACCGGGCCTTTGCCGGGGCGGCCGAAATGCAGCACGTTCGGCGGCGCGTGAAAGACCCGGCCCAGGCCATGGCCGCAGAAATCGCGCACCACAGACATGCGGTTCGCCTCGACATAGGACTGGATGGCCCAGCCGATATCGCCAAAGGTGGCGCCGGGGCGGACGGCCTCGATCCCCTTCATCAGGCTGTCATGGGTGACCTGGATCAGGCGCTTGGATTTCACGCTGGCCTTGCCGGCCACATACATGCGCGAGCTGTCGCCATACCAGCCATCGGCGATGACCGTCACGTCGATGTTCAGGATATCGCCATCCGACAGCACCTTGTCGCCGGGAATGCCGTGGCAGACGACATGGTTCACGCTGATGCAGCTGGCATGCTGATAGCCGCGATAGCCGATGGTGGCGCTGACGGTGCCCAGTTCCACCACCCGGTTGCGGATGAAATCGTCGATGGCGCCGGTGGTGGCGCCGGGCTGGACCAGCGGCCCGACCTCGTCAAGGATCTGTGCCGCGATCCGGCCGGCCGCGTGCATGCCGGCGAAATCTGCCGGCTCGTGAATGCGGATCCCCTCGCGGGTCTGGCGTACGTCGTTCATGGCGTCCTCATCTGGCTTGGCACAGAGATAGTCCGAAGCCGCCACTTGTTCCAGCCCCGCGGGCGGACCTATACATTCCCCAAGGTCAGATACGCGACAGGAGCAGCCATGCAATCGGACAATCCCACCGCCGCCATTCTCGTCATTGGCGACGAGATCCTTTCGGGCCGCACGCGCGAGGGCAATGCCCATCACCTGTCGCAGGTTCTCAACAGCATCGGCATCGACCTGCGCGAGGTCAGGATCGTTTCGGACGATCAGGACCAGATCGTCGAGGCGATCCGGGCGCTGGACAAGTCGCTGGGCGGGCGCTGGGACATGCTGTTCACCTCGGGCGGGATTGGACCCACGCATGACGACGTGACCGCCGATGCGGTGGCCGCAGCCTTTGGCACCGGCATCGAAATCAACGAGGAGGCCCGCGCCGTCATGGTCGCCCGCTGGCAGGCGCGCGGCGTCGAGGTGACCGGCAACCGCCTGCGCATGGCCCGCATTCCGCTGGGCGCAAAGTTGATCCCCAATGCGCATTCCGCCGCGCCGGGTTTCCATATCGGCAATACCTATGTCATGGCCGGCGTGCCCGAGGTGTTCCGCGTCATGGTCGAGGCGGTGATCCCCGGCCTGCCGACCGGCCGCGCCTCGGTCAGCGAGGCGGTCGAGGTGATGCGCCCGGAATCCGATGTGGCCGACGGGCTGCGCGAGGTGGCGGACAGCTATCCCGACCTGTCGCTGGGCTCATATCCGTTCCAGCGCGAGCAGCGCTATGGCACCAGTCTGGTGGTGCGGGGTCTGGACGGCGCGCGTGTCGCCGCCGCCATGGCCGATCTGCGCGCAAGGCTGGCGCTGTGACACCGGGCGATCCCGATCTGGCGCGGGCCTTTGAAACCACATGGCCCGCCGCCGAATATGCCGATGCCGGCGCCTTTCGCGTCGGGCGCGGCCATGGCGCGGGCGGGCGGGTCAGCTCGGCCCGGGCATTGAGGCCGGATTGGGACGAGGCCGATATCCCGGCGGTCGAGGCGATCCATCACCGCTGGCGCCAGCAGGCCATGTTCCGCGTGCCCGATGGCGACGCCCTTGCCGGGACGCTGGCGCGGCATGGCTATGCGCCCGAGACCCCGACCGCGATCATGGCCGCCGAATGCGGGCTGCTGATGGTCACGCCGGTGCCGCCGATGACCGCCTTTGCCATCTGGCCGCCGCTGGCGATTCAGGGCGAGATCTGGGCGGCGGGCAATATCGGCGCGACCCGGCAGGCGGTCATGCCGCGCGTCGCCCTGCCCAAGACCGCGATCCTTGGCCGCCATGCCGACCGCGCCGTCGGCGCCGCATTCGTCGCCGCAGACGGGCCAGTGGCGATGATCCACGCCATCGAGATCCTGCCCGGTTTTCGCCGCAAGGGCATGGCGACATGGCTGATCCGCAAGGCTGCGGAATGGGCGCAGGCGCAGGGCGCCACAAGGCTCGCGCTGGCGGTCAGCCGCCGCAATACCAGCGCACGCGCGCTTTACGACCGCATCGGCTTTGCCGAGATCGGCGGCTACGGCTATTGGGCGCGGCACTAGGCGCGGTTTCAGTCGCGGCCCAGCCGGCGCAGCTCGCGCTTGACCAGATCCAGCTCGCTGCGCAGCAGGTCAAGCTCGGCCCGCAGATCGCAGTCGACCATCTCGCCGGCGATCAGCGTCAGATGCGCCAGTTGCACGGCGCCGGGGGCAGGTTGCCCCCCCTCGGCGGCAGCGCCGGCCGGATCCTCGAGCAGCAGGAAGGTCTGGACCCCGTCCGAGAGCCGCTCGGCGGGAATCGCGGTGGCGATGCGCCAGCGCCCGGCGCCCTCGGGGGTGACGCGGGCCTCGGCGACACGGCGGCCGGCATGCATCAGCAGCAAGCGGCCGGGCGGCGTCGCGCGCTGCACGATGCCCTGCCAGATGCCGCCGCGAAGGCCAAGCGATTCAAACTCACTCATCGGGAGATGCCCTTAGTCAGAACTCGGCGCGCAAATGCCGCGACAGGAATAATTCGTGGATTTCGACCGCGCTCATGCGGGGATGCTCAAAGATCAGGTCCAGCCAGATCTTGTCCAGCCGCCGATCATTCATTTCCGTATAGGCCAGATCGAATTCGACGACCTGCCGATGCTGCGGGCCGGCCTCGATCTCGGCAAATTTCTGCGCGATCTCTTCGACATTCGGGCCATGGCCGATATTCATCCGTCCATAGATGCCCAGCGGGCGCTCGACGGCGATGGTGATCTCGAGCCGCAGGACATGCCTGCGGGTCAGCCCGGCCAGCGCCTCGGGCGGCAGGTCGATGGCCAGCGACAGGAAGCTGCCGGAAAAGCCGAACACCTCGAGCCGCAGGCCAAAGGGCGACAGGTCCGTGGCGCCGGGGCTGGAGAACTGCTCCAGAAGCAGCGCCCGTTCGGGGCAATCGTGCCAGATGGTGGCGTAATCGTCCAGGCGGCTGCCCGGCTGCGGCCGCGCGATGCCGCGCTGCGCGACCGGCGCGGCCATGAAGCCCGGACGCCAGCGCCAGTCGGTGCCGGCGGGCAGCGGCAGGGTGTCGAGCATGGCCCGGGACTGCAGGGCGCGGCGGTCGGTGCCCTGCAGAAAGCGGTTGATGCTGGCGCGCAGGCCAAGCGCCTCGTCGCGCAGCCGGCGCAGGCTTGCCGGCCCCAGCCGCTCGACGCGCTGGGACAGGCGGGTCCATTGACGCTCTGCGCGTTCGCGTGTGCGGCGTTCAAGCCATTTGCGCAGGCGTGCTGCCATCATTGCAGCCTTACTGGTCCATATAGATATGGGTTTCCTCGGCCGCGCCCGGATGGGTCACGGCACCGTAACGCGCCTTGCCGACGAGTTTGGCGTATTTCCACAGCGCGCCCGAGGCGTAATCGGTCTGGCGCGGACCCGCCCATTCCGACCGGCGTTGGGTCAGCTCGTCATCGCTGAGCGCCACCGAGATCTCGCCCTTGATGGCGTCGATAGTGATCATGTCGCCGTCCTTCAACAGCGCGATGGGGCCGCCATGCGCCGATTCCGGTCCGACATGGCCGACGCAGAAGCCGCGCGTCGCGCCCGAGAAACGGCCATCGGTGATCAGCGCCACCTTCTTGCCCATGCCCTGCCCCGACAGCGCGGCGGTGGTGGACAGCATCTCGCGCATGCCGGGACCGCCGGCCGGGCCCTCGTTGCGGATGACGATGACCTCGCCCTCCTTGTATTCGCGCCGGGTCACGGCATCGAACGCCTCTTCCTCGCATTCAAAGACGCGGGCCGGGCCGGTGAAGACCTGCTGCTCGGGGGTCATGCCCGCGACCTTGACGATGGCGCCATCGGGGGCAAGGTTGCCTTTCAGGCCCACGACGCCGCCGGTTTTCGACAGCGGCGTCGCCACCGGGTGGATGACCTTGCCGTCGATCTCGCGGTCGACCAGGTCCAGTTCCTCGCCGATGGTCTTGCCGGAGGCGGTGATGCAGTCTTCATGGATCAGGCCGGCGCGGCGCAGCTCGCGCATGACGACCGGAACGCCGCCCGCCTCGTAAAGGTCCTTGGCGACATAATCGCCGCCCGGACGCAGGTTCACGAAATAGGGCGTGTCGCGGAAGATGTCGCAGACGTCGAACAGGTCGAACTCGATCCCGGCCTCATGGGCGATGGCCGGCAGATGCAGCCCGGCATTGGTCGAGCCGCCGGTGCAGGCGACGACCCGCGCGGCGTTTTCCAGCGCCTTGCGCGTCACCACGTCACGGGCGCGGATGTTCTTCTCGATCAGGTTCATCACCGCCTCGCCCGAGGCAAGGCCGTATTGATCGCGGGATTCGTAGGGCGCGGGCGCGCCCGAGCTGTTCATCAGCGCAAGCCCGATCGCCTCGCTGACGCAGGCCATGGTGTTGGCGGTATATTGCCCGCCGCAGGCCCCGGCCGAGGGGCAGGCCACGCGTTCCAGAATGTCCAGTTCGGCATCCGACATATTGCCGGCGGCGTGCTGGCCCACGGCCTCGAACACGTCCTGAACGACGACATCCTTGCCGTTCAGCTTGCCCGGCAGGATCGAGCCGCCATAGATAAAGACCGACGGCACGTTCAGCCGCACCATGGCCATCATCATGCCCGGCAGCGACTTGTCGCAGCCCGCAAGCCCGACCAGCGCGTCATAGCAATGGCCGCGCATGGTCAGTTCCACCGTGTCGGTGATCCAGTCGCGCGACGCGAGCGAGGAACGCATCCCCTCATGGCCCATGGCGACACCGTCGGTCACGGTGATGGTGGTGAATTCGCTCGGACAGCCGCCGCCCTTTTTCACACCCTGCTTGACCGACTGCGCCTGACGGGCCAGCGCGATATTGCAG
>JAGPGI010000145.1 GCA_018056045.1 Paracoccus sp. (in: a-proteobacteria) | reverse complement strand
CGAACCTGTTCTGGATGGGCCGCCACCTGGAACGCTCGGAAACCGCCGCCCGTCTTCTGGACGTGGGCGCGCGCATCACGCTTTTGCCCAATACCGAAGAGGGCTATCGCAACGAATGGGAATCGCTTCTGCGCGCCTCGGGGGCCAGTCAGGCCTTTTCCGACCGCTACGGCGATGAGATCAGTCAGGAAAACGTCGAATCCTGGCTGTTCTTTGACCATGACAACCCGTCCTCTGTGGCGTCCTGTATCGAGCAGGCGCGCGAGGGGGGGCGGATCGTGCGCACCGCGCTGACCAGTCAGGTCTGGGACGGGCTGAACACCGCCTTTCAGGAACTGCGCGCGCTGGAGCGCAAGCGGCGCAGCCAGCTCGATACCGCCATGCTGACCGATTTCACCACCCGCCACAGCTCGGCCGTGCGCGGTGCGATCAACGCCACGCAATTGCGCAACGATGGCTGGCATTTCATCAATCTGGGCTATTCGCTGGAACGCGCCGATGCGACCGCGCGGCTGCTGGACGTGAAATATTACGTGCTGCTGCCACGGGTCGAATTCGTCGGCTCGGGTCTGGACAATTACCAGTGGCAGGTGATCTTGCGGGCGCTGTCGGCGCATCGCGCGTTCCACTGGGCTTACGGCGGCGACATCACCGCCACCAAGGTGGCCGATTTCCTGATCCTGAACGGGGAAAGCCCGCGTTCGCTCTTGACCTCGCTTTACGAGGCGGTCTGGCATCTGGACGGTCTGGCACGCCGATACGGCGATCAGGTGCCCGCCACGGCCAAGGCCAAGGCGCATGAGACGCTGGACGCGCTGGTTGCCCATCAGATCGACCAGATCTTTGATGACGGGCTGCACGAGTTTCTGTCCTGGTTCATCACCGAGGTGGGCAGTATCTCGACTGCGGTGCATGACGATTACCTGAGCGGCCGGATGTAAGGGGGCGATGCCATGAAGCTGAAAATCACCCATGAGACCAGCTATCGCTATGACCAGCCGGTGCGTGGGCTTGTGCAAAGCCTGCGGCTGACGCCCTCGGCGCATGAGGGCCAGCGCGTCAGCGACTGGTCCATCGCCGTCACCGACGGCGAACGCGGCGCGGCCTTCCGCGACGGTGCCGGCGACTGGATCGAGGCCTGGACCGTGCGCGGCCCGGTCGAAGAGGTCACCGTCACCATCTCGGGCCTGATCGAGACCCGCGATACCGCCGGCGTGCTGCGCGGCCATCGCGAGTCGATCAATCCGCTGGTCTATCTGCGCGACACCGCGCTGACCAAGCCCGATGCCGCGCTGCGCGAGCTTGCGCAGTCCGTCTCGGGCGAGGATGCGCTGGATCTGGCCCACAAGCTTGCCGCCGCCGTCAGCGAGGCCATCGCCTATGTGCCGGGCGTCACCGAACCGGTGACCACCGCCGCCGAGGCGCTGGCGCTGGGGCAGGGGGTCTGTCAGGACCATGCCCATGCGCTGATCGCCTGCGCCCATGTCCACGGAATGCCGGCGCGCTATGTCTCGGGCTATCTGCATTCCAACGCCGATGGCACGCCCCATGACGCCGCCCATGCCTGGGCCGAGATCCATGTCGGATCGCTGGGCTGGGTCGGCTTTGACGCGGCCAATGCCTGCTGCCCGGATGACCGCTACGTGCGGCTGGGATCGGGCTATGACGCGCAGGATGCGGCGCCGGTCCGGGGCACGACCTTTGGTTCGGGCGAGGAAAGTCTGGACGTGCGCGTGCAGGTCGAGGAAATGGAGCAGGAGCAATAAGCCTGTTGCGCAGCCGCGCAGGCGCCTCTATCTGACCGCGAAACGCGAATCCTCGGAAAAAATCATGACTTATTGCGTCGGACTCAAGCTGAATGCGGGGCTTGTGTTGCTGTCCGATACCCGCACCAATGCAGGGCTGGATAATATCTCGACCTATCGCAAGATGTTCCATTTCGAGAACCCGGGCGAGCGGGTGATCGTGATCATGACGGCGGGCAGCCTGTCGGTCACGCAGACCACGCTGGCGCGCCTGCAAGAGGCGATCGAGGCCCCCGATGCCGACGAGACCAGCTCGATCATGCGGGCGCAGACGATGCTGCAGGTCGCCACGATCATCGGCAATACGCTGAACCGCACCCGCCGCGACATCACCGAGCAGTGCCGCGACCTCAGCCAGCAGGCCAGCGCCAGCATGATCGTCGCCGGCCAGCGCGCCGGCGGCACCATGCGCCTGTTCCTGATCTATCCCGAGGGGAACTTCATCGAGGCGACCGACGACACGCCCTATCTGCAGATCGGCGAGCACAAATACGGCAAGCCCATCCTTGACCGGGTGGTGACGCCCGAAACCAGCCTGTCGGATGCGAAAAAGGCGGTGCTTTTGTCGATGGATTCGACGCTGCGGTCAAACCTTTCGGTGGGGATGCCGCTGGATCTGGCGGTCATCGAGCGCGACGACTGCCGCGTCAGCCAGCGCCGCCGCATCGAAGAGGGCGATCAGGCCTTCATGGCGATGTCGGCGGCCTGGTCGGCGGCGCTGCGCGACAGTTTCGTCAATATCCAGATCTGAGGCCTAGGCCTTTTCCTTCAGCATCCCGCTGAGCTCATAGACCAGATCCAGCGCCTCGCGGGCGGTGATCGCATCGGGGTTCAGCGCGCGCAGCCGCTCCTCGATGGCCGAGGGCTGGGTCTTGGGCGCGGGGGCGGGACTGGGGGCCGCGCGAAACAGCGGCAGATCGTCCAGAAGTGCTGCGGGCCGGCCTGCGCCCTTGTCCTCGCCGTTTTCAAGCTGGTGCAGGATTTCGCGGGCGCGTTCGACGACCGAAGGCGGCAGGCCCGCCAGACGCGCGACCTGCACCCCGTATGAGCGGTCGGCGGCGCCCTTTCTGACCTCGTGCAGAAAGATCACCTCGCCTTCCCATTCGCGGACGGCGACGGTGGCGTTCTCGACCCCGGGCAGGCGGGCGGACAGCGCGGTCATCTCGTGGTAATGGGTGGCAAACAGCGCCCGGCAGCGGTTCTTGGCGTGCAGATGCTCCATCACCGCCCAGGCGATGGAAAGCCCGTCCCAGGTCGCGGTGCCGCGCCCGATCTCGTCAAGGATCACCAGCGCGTGATCGTCGGCCTGATTCAGGATCGCGGCGGTCTCGACCATCTCGACCATGAAAGTCGAGCGGCCGCGCGCCAGATCGTCCGCCGCGCCGACGCGGCTGAAAAGCTGGCTGACCAGCCCGATATGGGCTTGGGCGGCGGGGACAAAGCCGCCCGCTTGGGCAAGGATGGCAATCAGTGCGTTCTGGCGCAGGAATGTCGATTTGCCGGCCATGTTCGGGCCGGTCAGCAGCCAGATCGCCGGGGTATCGCCTTGGGTCAGGGCGCAGTCATTGGCAACGAAGGCTTCGCCCTTGCGTTTCAGCGCGCGTTCGACGACCGGGTGGCGGCCGCCCGTGATCACAAAGGCGCGGCTTTCATCGACCTGCGGGCGCGTCCAGCCCTCGCCCGAAGCGAGATCGGCGAAGGCGGCGCTGAGGTCGATCTCGGCCAGCGCGCGGGCAGCCTGACCAATGGCGCCGGCGCGGTCCAGCACGGCGCGGGTCAGGCGGGCAAAGACCTCGCGTTCGATGTCCAAGGCGCGGTCGCGGGCGTTCAGGATGCGGGTTTCCAGTTCCGACAGTTCGACCGTGGTGAAGCGGATCTGGTTGGCGGTGGTCTGGCGGTGGATGAAACGCGCGTTCAGCGGCGCGGCCAGCATCTTTTCGGCGTGCGTCGAGGTGGTCTCGATGAAATAGCCCAGCACGTTGTTGTGCTTGATCTTCAGGCTGGTGACGCCGGTTTCGGCGATATAGTCGGCCTGCATGCCGGCGATCACGCCGCGCCCCTCGTCGCGCAGACGCCGGGTTTCGTCCAGATCGGCATCATAGCCGGTCGCGGTAAAGCCGCCGTCGCGGGTCAAAAGCGGGGGTTCCGCCACCAGCGCATCATCCAGCAGGTCGATCAAGGCGTCATGGCCGGTCAGGTCGCGCGCGGCCTCGGCCAACACCACGATCCCGTCATCGCCCAGCATGGCGGCGATGGCGGCGCCTTGGGTCAGACCGGCGCGGATCGCGGCCAGATCGCGCGGGCCGCCGCGCTCCAAGGCCAGCCGCGACAATGCCCGGTCCATGTCGGGGGCACGGCTGAGCGCGTCGCGCAGATCGGCGGTCAGGCGCGGGTCCTCGACCAGATGTGCGACAGCGGATTGGCGGGCATGGATCAGCCCCAGCTCGCGCGAGGGGGCGCTGATCCGCCGCTCGAGCAGCCGCGCGCCGCCCGCGGTCACGGTGCGGTCGATGGCGGCCAGAAGGCTGCCCTCGCGCCCGCCGGACAGGGCCTGGGTCAGTTCCAGATTGCGCCGGGTCGCGGCGTCGATCTGCATGGCGCCGCCCATGGCTTCGCGCACGGGGGGGCGGATCAGCGGCATCCGGCCTTTCTGGGTCAGGTCCAGATAATCGGCGATGGCGCCCATGGCGGCCAGCTCGGAGCGGCTGAAATTGCCGAACCCGTCCAGTGTCTCGACATTGAACATCGCGCCAAGGCGGCGCTGCGCGGCGCCGGAATCAAAGCTGCCGGCGGGCAGTTCGGTCAGCGCGGCGCCGGCCTCAAGCGCGATATCGTCAAGGCGCGCCCCCTCGGCGGCCAGCAATTCGCGCGGGGCGTGGCGGGCCAGTTCCGGGCCAAGCCGCGCGGGTGGGCAGGGCATGACGCGGAATTCGCCGGTCGAGATATCAACCCAGGCCAGGGCGGAGTCGTCGCGCACGGTGGCGAAACTCGCCAGAAAATTGTGGCGCCGTGCCTCAAGCAGGGTTTCCTCGGTCAGGGTGCCGGGGGTGACAAGGCGGACGACATCACGGGCGACGACGGATTTCGCACCGCGCTTCTTGGCCTCGGCGGGGTCCTCGATCTGTTCGGCGATGGCGACGCGAAACCCCTTGCGGATCAGCGTCAGAAGATAGCTTTCGGCGGCATGGACCGGCACGCCGCACATCGGGATCGGTTCGCCCTGATGCGTTCCGCGCTTGGTCAGCGCGATATCCAGCGCGGCCGAGGCGGCGACGGCATCGTCAAAGAACATCTCGTAGAAGTCGCCCATGCGATAGAACAGCAGCGCGCCGGGATTGGCCTCGCGGATCGCCAGATACTGCGCCATCATCGGGGTCGGTTGGTCGCTCATGCCAGCCCTTGTCGTTTGGGGTCCCGCCCTTCTAGGGGATGGCGCGGGGGATGCAAAGCCGGGCCGGGTCATGCAAACGCAGGCTGAAGAATCCCGGTGACAGTCGCGTCGCATTGCGGCATCGTTCCGGATCAGGAATACGGGTGAGGTCTGGGTATGAAATGGTTGGCTCTGGGGGCATTCCTGCTGCCGTTCGCAGGGGCGGGTTTCGCAGGTGCGGGTCAGGCCGCCTGTCCCGATGGTTCGCTGATGCAGAATGCCGCGCGCGGCTGGATCGCCGGCCAGCGCCTGCCCGATCCGCAGGTCCGCACGCTTGAGGACGGGCTATGCGCCTATGCCACCTTCCGCAGCGTCCTCGAGGCCGAACTGGGCGCCCCGGTGGGCGTCAAGGTCGGCTTCACCTCGAAACCTGCGCAGGAAAAGTTTGGCATCGAGGCTCCTGTCGCGGGGGCGCTCTTCGCGCCGATGCTGCTGCCCGATGGTGCGCGGGTCAGCATGGCGGGCAGCCGGACGCCCTTCTACGAGGCCGATCTGATCGTCACCGTGGGCGATGCCGCGATCATGCAGGCCAAGACCCGCGAAGAGGCGGCGGCGGCGCTGAAGGATCTGCGTCCCTTTGTCGAGTTGCCCGACCTGGCGCTGCAAAAGGGCGTGACGCCGACCGGGCCGCTGATGGCGGCCTATGGGGTGACGCCCTGGCGCGGGGTGCTGGGGCGCGGCATCGCCATTGCCGACCTCAAGGACCCGATCAGCGATCTGGCCGGGCTGACCGTCAGCCTGCGCGTCGATGGCAAGACCGTCGACAGCGCGCAGGCCGACATGCTGCTGGAGCATCCGCTGGATGTCGTGCTGTGGCTGGTCGAGCATGGCGGCTATGATCTGAAGCCCGGTTCGGTCATTTCGCTGGGCTCGCTGGGCTCGCTGCATCCGGCGCAGGCCGGGCAGCGTGTCGCCGCGGTCTATCGCGTGGGCGGCAAGATCATGCATGTCGATCTGTCGCTGGTTCCCTGACGTCAACGACCCTGCCGGTTTGGGCAATTCGGGAAAAAACCTTTGCGTTTTCGGGACCGTGTCGCAAGACTGTCATCCGGCGCCGCTAACAGGCAGCCTGCCGCAACGCGGCGCATAAGGAAACGGGGAGTTGACCACATGAAAATTCAATCGACCGCGGCGGGGCTTGCCGCTTTGATGGCGCTGGCCGGTTCGGGTGTGGCGCAGGCGCAGGATCTGGCGGCGCTGGAAGAGGCTGCCAAGGCCGAGGGCATGCTGACCACCATCGCCCTGCCGCATGACTGGTGTGGCTATGGCGCCGTGATCGAGGGCTTCAAGAAGAAATACCCCGAAATTCAGGTCAATGAGCTGAACCCCGATGCCGGTTCGGCCGATGAGCTTGAGGCGATCCGCGCCAACAAGGACAACAAGGGCCCGCAGGCGCCCGACGTGATCGACGTCGGCCTGTCCTTTGGCCCTCAGGCCAAGACCGAGGGGCTGACCCAGCCCTATAAGGTCGCGACCTGGGACACGATCCCCGACGATGCCAAGGATGCGGACGGCCACTGGTATGGCGACTATTACGGCGTCATGGCCTTTGGCGTGAACACCGACCTGATCGAGGAAGGCCCCCAGACCTGGAAAGACCTGAGCAAGCCCGAATTCGCCAATGCCTTTGCTTTGGCCGGCGATCCGCGCGCCTCGGCGCAGGCGATCATCTCGGTCATGGCGGCGGGCATCGCCAATGGCGGCGAGCCGGGCGAGGCATCCGGCCAGAAGGGCATGGAGCTGATGGCCGAGGTGAACAAGGCCGG
>JAGPGI010000144.1 GCA_018056045.1 Paracoccus sp. (in: a-proteobacteria) | reverse complement strand
CCGACGCCCAGCGGGGCAAGTGCGGCGGGCAAGGCGCCCGCCACATCCGCCAGCCCGCCGGTCTTGATCAGCGGCACGCATTCCGAGGTGACGGACAGAACCCGTGTCATAAAGACGCTTCCCTTAGCTTCAGCATGTCCTGCGTGATCAGCGTGATCCCGCCTTCCGAGACGCGGAACCATTTCGCGTCCTCGATCGGGTCCTCACCGACGACCAGCCCTTCGGGAATGCGCACGCCACGGTCGATCACCACGTTCTTCAGCCGCGCATGGCGGGCCACATTCACATAGGGCAGAACCACCGCCCCGTCGAGTGAGGCAAAGGAATTGGTGTTGACGTGGGTGAACAGCAGCGACTGCCGGATCTCGGTCCCCGAGATGATGCAGCCCCCCGACACCATCGAGCTGACGGCGATGCCGCGCCGCTCGGGCTCGTCATGGATGAACTTGGCCGGCGGCACCGATTCCGAATAGGTCCAGATCGGCCAGTCGCGATCCCACAGGTCCAGATCGGGGGTGAAGTCGGTCAGGTCGATATTGGCCTTCCAGAAGGCATCGACCGTCCCCACATCGCGCCAATAGGCCGGCGCATCGGGGCTGGAGCGGACGCAGCTTTCGGTAAAGCGATGCGCCTGCGCCTTGCCGTTCTTGACGATCTCGGGGATCAGGTCATTGCCGAAATCATGGCTGGAATTGTCGTCCTCCATGTCGCGGATCAAGAGGTCGCGCAGGAAGCTCCATTTGAAGACATAGATCCCCATCGAGGCCAGCGTGACATTCGGATCCTCGGGCGTGCCGGGCGGATCGGCGGGCTTTTCCAGAAAGCTGGTGATGCGGTCGGTCGCGTCCACCGCCATGACGCCAAAGGCCGAGGCCTCGGCCCGCGGCACGGTCAGGCAGCCGATGGTCACATCCGCGCCGGTATCGACATGTTGGCGGATCATCGGCTCGTAATCCATCTTGTAGATGTGATCGCCGGCAAGGATCAGCACATATTCGACACGGTAGCTGTCGATGATGTCGATGTTCTGGGCCACGGCATCGGCCGTGCCGCGATACCACATCGCCTCGTCATAGCGCTGCGAGGCGGGCAGGATGTCCAGAAACTCGTTGCGCTCGGCGCGAAAGAAGTTCCAGCCGCGCTGCACATGGCGGATCAGCGAATGGGCCTTGTATTGCGTGGCCAGCGCCATCTTGCGGATGCCCGAGTTCAGCGCGTTCGACAGCGCGAAGTCGATGATCCGCGACTTGCCGCCGAAATAGACGGCCGGCTTCACCCGCCGGTCCGTCAACTCCTTCAGCCGCGAGCCGCGCCCACCTGCCAGCACAAAGGCCATGGTGCGGCTGGACAGCCTTTCGTTCCGAGGTGCCATTTTCCCCTCCCTCATGGAAAACACCGCCGCACGGGGGCGGCATAACAAGAAATCACTTGGACTTCGGCGCGTCGTCCTTGATCAGGATCAGCGTCGAAAGCGGTGGCAGGACCACGTCGGCACACGCGGGCTGGCCATGGCTTTCGCCCGCGACCGCCGTGACGCTGCCCAGATTGCCGCGCCCGCCGCCGCCATAGGCCTCGGCATCCGAGTTCAGCGCCTCGCGCCAGACCCCGGCCTGCGGGAAGCCAAGGCGATAGGCGGAACGCTCGACCGGGGTGAAGTTGCAGACCACCACCACCTCGGGATCACCGGGATTGCCGCGACGGATCCAGGCAAAGACCGAGTTCTGGACATCGTTGGCCTCGATCCACTGGAAGCCCTCGGGATCGCAGTCCTTGGCGTAAAGCGCGGGCGTATCGCGATAGAGATGGTTCAGGTCGCGCACCAGCATCTGCATGCCGTAATGCAGCGGGTTGCCGATGGCCGCCCAGTCGATTTCCGCGTCATGGTTCCATTCCGCGCCCTGGGCGAATTCCTGACCCATGAACAGCAGCTTCTTGCCCGGATGGCCCCACATGAAGCCGTAATAGGCGCGCAGGTTGGCGAACTTGTCCCAGCCCTCGCCCGGCATCTTGGTCAGCATCGAGCCCTTGCCATGGACAACCTCGTCATGGCTGATCGGCAGGATGAAATTCTCGGAAAACGCGTAATGCATCCCGAAGGTCATCTGATGGTGATGGTGCTGGCGATAGACCGGGTCGCGAATGATGTAGTTCAGCGTGTCATTCATCCAGCCCATGTTCCACTTGAAGCCGAAACCCAGCCCCCCGTCATGGACCGGCCGCGACACCTTGGGATATGAGGTCGATTCCTCGGCCACGGTCATGATGCCGGGCACCTCGCCATAGGTCAGGCGGTTCATGTCCTGCAGCATGGCGATGGCCTCATAGTTCTCGCGGCCGCCATCCTTGTTCGGGACCCATTGCCCTTCGGAGCGTGAATAGTCGCGATAGAGCATCGAGGCCACCGCATCCACGCGCAGCCCGTCGATGTGGTATTCCATCAGCCAGTAAAGCGCGTTCGAGGTCAGGAAATTCATCACCTCGGTGCGGCCATAGTTATAGATCAGGGTGTTCCAGTCCTGATGGAAGCCCTCGCGCGGGTCGGCATGCTCATAAAGCGCGGTGCCGTCGAAACGGCCCAGACCATGGGCGTCGGTCGGGAAATGCCCCGGCACCCAGTCCAGCAGCACGCCCAGACCCGCCTTGTGCGCGGCATTGACCAGATCGCGGAATTCATGCGGAGGCCCGAAACGGATCGTCGGCGCGAACAGCCCCACCGGCTGATAGCCCCATGAGCCGTCAAAGGGATATTCGCTGATCGGCAGCAGCTCGATATGGGTGAAACCCATGTCGCGGGCATATTCGACCAACTCGACCGCCGCTTCCTTGTAGGAAATCGGCCGTCCGCCATCCTTCCTGCGCCAGCTTCCCAGATGCACCTCATAGATCGAGATCGGCTGATCAATGCGCTGCGCCTTGGCGCGCGAGGCCATCCACTCCGCGTCCGACCAGCCATAGCCAGTCACATCGCGCACGACCGAAGCCGTCTGCGGCGGGTGCTGCGAGCCAAAGCCGACCGGATCGGCCTTTTCGTGCCGCTCGCCATAGGCGCCGAGGATCTCGTATTTATAGGCCGTGCCGTCGCCGATCAGCGGCAGGAAAATCTCCCAGACGCCGGTGGCGCCGCGCCGGCGCATGACATGGCGCCGCCCGTCCCAGGCGTTGAAATCGCCGATGACCGAGACCCGCCGCGCATTCGGCGCCCAGACCGCGAAATGCGTGCCCTTGACGCCTTCATGCTCGATGACATGCGCGCCCAGCACCTTCCACAGGCGCTGATGCGTGCCTTCGCCCAAAAGATATTCGTCCATCTCGCCCAGGACCGGGCCAAAGCGATAGGCATCCTCGACCAGCCTTTCCTCGCCGTCGCCGCGGCCGCGCAAGAGGTAGGGCTTGGCGCCCGCGACCTTGCCGGAGAACAGGCCCGGATAGCCCGAGACCGGCTCCAGCGGATAGGCCTTGCCCGCGACCATGGCGGCCATTTCGGTCGCGCCGGGGTCGAAGGCCGTGACATGGCGCACCCGGCCCCGGCGCTGCGGGCCGAGCACGGCGAAGGGGTCGTCGAAACGCCCTTCGATGATGCGGTTCAGGACCGAAAGGTCCGCAACTTCGCTTGGGTCGATCATGGACGTGGCACCCCCTAAGATGGCATCAGACTTGCTGGGCGTTTACTCCTGCCCGATCAGGCTTTTTGCGTTCCAGACATCTGCCATGTAGCCGCGGATGGTCCGGTCCGACGAGAACCAGCCCGAGCGCGCGACATTCAGGGCCGCCATCCGGGCCCAGCCGCGCTGGTCGGCATAGGCGCGATCCACCTCGCGCTGTGCGCGCCAGTAATCGGTGAAATCCGAGGCGACGAGGAAATAGTCCGGACCGGTCAGGTTCTCGATGATATTGGCATAGCGGCCCGGCTCGTCGGGGCTGAATACGCCCGAGCGGATCGCGTCGATGGCGCGGGCAAGGCGATGGTCGGCGGCAATGGCCTTGAAGGCATGGCCTTCGACCTTGCGGCGTGCCTCGGCCTCGTCGACGGTCATGCCGAACAGGAAGAAGTTCTCGGCCCCCACCCGCTCGCGGATTTCGACATTGGCGCCGTCCAGCGTGCCGACGGTCAGCGCGCCGTTCAGGGCGAATTTCATGTTGCCGGTGCCCGAGGCCTCCTTGCCGGCGGTCGAGATCTGCTCGGACAGATCGGCTGCCGGGATCAGCCGCTCGGCCATGGTGACGTTGTAGTTCGGCAGATAGATCACCTGCAGGAACTCGTTGGTCGCGGCATCGGCATTGACCACGGCCGAGACGTCATTGATCAGCCGGATGATGTCCTTGGCAAAGAAATAGCCCGGCGCGGCCTTGCCGCCAAAGATCTTGACCCGGGGCATCCAGCCGGCGCCCGGATTGTCCTTGATCTCCTGCCAATGGGCGATCGCCTCGAGGATGTTCAGGTGCTGGCGCTTGTATTCGTGGATGCGCTTGATCTGGACGTCGAAGATCGCCTGCGGGTTCAGCATCAGCTTGTGTTCGCGGGTGATCCAGTCGGACAGGTCGGCCTTGTTGTCGGCCTTGACCTGCGCGAAACGCGCCAGCCAGTCGGGGTTCTCGATATGCGGCTCAAGCTCGACCAGTTGCTCCAGATCGCCGACCCAGCCCTCGCCGATGGTGTCGGTGATCAAGCTCGACAGGCGCGGGTTGCACGAATGCAGCCAGCGGCGCGGGGTGACGCCGTTCGTCTCGTTCACGATGCGGCCGGGATGCAGGCGGTTCAGTTCCTCGAAGACGGTGGTCTTCATCAGCCCGGTATGCAGGGCGGCGACGCCGTTGACGCGGTTCGACATGATGAAGGACAGCTCGCCCATCTTGACCCGCCCTTCGCCGCGCGCCGCGACCTTGCGCGAGGGATTCGCCCGCGCATGGGCGTCGTCGATGCGGTCGATCAGTTGCAGGTGGCGCGGCAGCAGGCTGGCGAACAGATCCTCGCCCCAGCTTTCCAGCGCCTCAGGCAACAGCGTGTGGTTGGTATAGTTCACGCAGCCCTGGGTGATGTGGAGCGCCTCGTCAAAGGCCAGCCCGTGCTCATCATGCAAAAGCCGCACCAGTTCCGGCCCGGCGATCGCCGGGTGGGTGTCATTCATCTGGATCGCCACCTTCTGCGGCAGCAGACGCAGGTCGGCGTGATCGCTGAGGAAGCGGCGCAGGATGTCGCGGACCGAGGCGGCGGTAAAGAAATATTCCTGCGTCAGCCGCAGGCGCTTGCCCTTTTCGGTCGAATCCTCGGGGTAAAGCACGCGCGAGATGGTGCGCGCCAAGGCCTCGTTTTCCGCCGCAGCGGCGAAATCGCCGGCATTGAAGCGTTCGAGGTCAAAGGGGTTCACCGCCCGCCCGGCCCAGAGCCGCAGCGTATTGGCCCAGCGGCCCTTCCAGCCGATGACCGGGGTGTCGAAGGCCTCGGACTTGACGAAGGTTTCCGGCTCCCAGACGGATTTGCCGTCGCGGCTGACCACGCGGCCGCCAAAACCCAGCGTAAAGGCCGCCTCGGGACGCTCGAACTCCCAGGCATAGGGCTGGTTCAGCCAGTCCTCGGGGGCCTCGTGCTGGCGGCCATCGGCAAAGGACTGCCGGAACAGGCCATGCTCATAGCGGATGCCATAGCCGTAGGCCGGGCAACCCAGCGTCGCCAGCGATTCCATGAAGCACGCCGCCAGACGGCCCAGACCGCCATTGCCCAAGGCCGCATCGGGCTCGTCCAGCAGGACCTTGCGATAGTTCAGGCCAAAGGATTCGATCGCCGTCCGCGCCTGATCCGCCAGCTGCATGTTGACGATATTGTCCTCGAGCAGGCGCCCGATCAGGAATTCCATCGACAGGTAATAGACGCGCTTGGCATCGGCGCGATAGGTCTCGCGGGTCGCGGCCATCCAGCGATCCACGATCTGGTCGCGCACCGCATAGCTCAGCGCCATCCGCCAGTCGAAAACCTGCGCATGGTCAGGATCCTTGCCCAGCGTATAGGTCAGGTGCCACAGGATCGCGTCGCGGAGTTCGGTCTTGGGCATGTCGTCCTTAGCCATTCGTCACCTTGCAAATCATCACGCCCGGAGTGTTTCGGGCATCCGTTGGTTTCTGCTTACGGAATCCCGCCTCGAAAGCAAGCCGGGGGGCGCAAAAAAGTGTTAGCGTTAACTGAATATGTGCTTTGCCTGCCAGAGAGGTTCAGTCTGGCGCAAAGATGCCGTGCAAGGCAAGTTTGACCGTTTTCTGGGTTCCCGCCGCAATCCTCTCCTTTGAAAGGGGAATTTTGCGAACTGAAAGTTTACGTCAGAAATCCAGCCCTAAATCCAGCGTGCGCGCCGAATGGGTCAGCGCCCCTGACGAAATATAATTGACGCCGGTCGCCGCGACCTCGGCAATGCGGTCGAGTCGCATGTTGCCGGACGCCTCCAGCACCAGCCGGCCCGCCGTCATCGCGACCGCCTCGCGCAGCACCGGCGTCGTCATGTTGTCCAGAAGCACGATATCGGCCCCGCCCTCGTCCAGAACCTCGGCCAGTTGCTCCAGCCGGTCCACCTCGATCTCGACCCGCATCATATGCGAGGCGCGCGCCTTGACCGCCGCCAGAACCGGGCGGATGCCGCCCGCCGCCGCGATATGGTTGTCCTTGATCAGGATGGCATCCGACAGCGAAAAGCGGTGGTTGAAGCCACCGCCATGCAGCACCGCCTGTTTCTCGACCAGCCGCAACCCGGGCGTGGTCTTGCGGGTGCAGGTGATGCGGGTCTGGGTGCCGCGCGTCTCGGCGACAAAGGCGGCGGTCAGGGTGGCGATGCCGCACAGCCGGCCGGCGAAATTCAGCGCCACCCGCTCGGCCGAGAGAATCGAGGCCGCCTCGCCCTCGATCTCGGCCAGCGTATCGCCGGGGCCGAATTGTGCGCCGTCAGGGCGATGGACGCGTAAGGTCAGCGCCGGGTCGATCAGCCGAAAGGCAATGGCCGCAAGCTGCATCCCCGAGACCACGCCCGCCTCGCGCGCCCGGATCCGGGCGTTATAGCGGGTGCCCGCCGGGATCAC
>JAGPGI010000143.1 GCA_018056045.1 Paracoccus sp. (in: a-proteobacteria) | reverse complement strand
CGCGTTGCTTTGTTCTGCCGATGGCACTTCCACAGCAAACTGAGCGCCTTTCAAACGACCTTAGGAAAAGGATCGATGCTATGACCAAAGCCGTAATCGTTGCCGCCGCACGCACTCCCGTCGGCAGTTTCATGGGGTCATTCGCCAACACGCCGGCCCATGATCTCGGCGCCGCGGTCCTGACTGAAGTCGTCCGCCGCGCCGGTATCGACCCGGCCGAGGTCAGCGAAACCATCCTCGGCCAGGTGCTGACCGCGGCGCAGGGCCAGAACCCCGCGCGTCAGGCCCATATCAATGCCGGTCTGCCGAAGGAATCGGCGGCCTGGGGTCTCAACCAGGTCTGCGGGTCGGGTCTGCGCGCTGTGGCACTGGCGGCCCAGCAGGTCAGCCTTGGCGATGCCGCGATCGTCATTGCCGGCGGTCAGGAAAGCATGTCGCTGTCGCCGCACGCCTCCTACCTGCGCGCCGGTCAGAAGATGGGCGACATGCAGGCCATCGACACCATGATCCGCGACGGGCTGTGGGACGCGTTCAACAATTACCACATGGGCCAGACGGCCGAGAACGTGGCCGAGAAATTCCAGATCACCCGCGATGCGCAGGACGAATTCGCCGTCTCCAGCCAGAACAAGGCCGAGGCCGCACAGAGTGCCGGCAAGTTCGATGACGAGATCGTCGGCTATACCGTGAAGACCCGCAAGGGCGACACGGTCGTCGACAAGGACGAATATATCCGTCACGGCGCCACGCTGGAGGCGATGCAGAAGCTGCGCCCCGCCTTCACCCGCGACGGCACCGTGACCGCCGGCAATGCCTCGGGCCTGAATGACGGTGCCGCCGCCGTCATGGTCATGTCCGAGGAGGAAGCCGCGCGCCGTGGCCTGACCCCGCTGGCCCGCATCGCCTCCTATGCCACCGCCGGCCTTGACCCGGCCATCATGGGCGTAGGTCCGGTCTATGCCAGCCGCAAGGCGCTGGAAAAAGCCGGCTGGAAGGTCGGCGATCTGGACCTGATCGAGGCGAACGAAGCCTTTGCCGCCCAGGCCCTGGCGGTGAACAAGGAGATGGGCTGGGACCCCGAAATCGTGAACGTGAACGGCGGCGCCATTGCCATCGGCCACCCGATCGGCGCCTCGGGCGCGCGCATCCTGAACAGCCTGATCTTCGAGATGGGCCGTCGCGACGCCAAGAAGGGCATCGCCACGCTCTGCATCGGCGGCGGCATGGGCGTCGCCCTCTGCCTCGAGCGCTGAGGCTCCAGACCAGAATCGACACAACATCAGAGGAGGGATCAATGTCAAGTGTTGCACTAGTTACTGGGGGATCGCGCGGCATTGGCGCCGCCATCTCGAAAGCGTTGAAGGAAGCGGGTTATACCGTCGCCGCGAACTATGCCGGCAATGACGAGGCCGCCAAGGCCTTCACCGACGAGACCGGCATCAAGACCTACAAGTGGTCGGTCGCCGATTACGATGCCTGCACCGCCGGCATCAAGCAGGTCGAGGAGGAACTGGGGCCGATCGCGGTGCTGGTGAACAATGCTGGCATCACCCGCGACGCCATGTTCCACAAGATGACGCCGCAGCAGTGGAAAGAGGTCATGGATACCAACCTGACCGGGCTGTTCAACATGACCCATCCGGTCTGGACCGGCATGCGCGACCGCAAGTTCGGCCGCATCGTCAATATCAGCTCGATCAACGGGCAGAAGGGCCAGGCGGGTCAGGCCAACTATTCGGCGGCGAAGGCCGGGGATCTGGGCTTCACCAAGGCCCTGGCGCAAGAGGGTGCCCGCGCCGGCATCACCGTGAACGCCATCTGCCCGGGCTATATCGGCACCGAGATGGTGCGTGCCATCGACGAGAAGGTGCTGAACGAGCGGATCATCCCGCAGATCCCGGTCGGTCGCTTGGGTGAGCCCGAGGAAATCGCCCGCGCCGTGGTCTTCCTGGCCTCGGGCGATGCCGGCTTCATCACCGGCTCCACCATCTCCGCCAATGGCGGCCAGTTCTTCGTTTGAGGGAAACACCCATGAGAGACCTCGGTCCCGATATCGACCCGATCGAATCCCGCGAATGGCAGGACGCCATTGCCGACGTGATTGAACGCGATGGCCCCAACAGGGCTCATTTCCTGCTCGATAGAGCCGTCGCACAGGCCCGCGCCGCCGGGGCAACGCTGCCGTTCTCTGCAACGACCCCTTACCAGAACACGATCCCCGTGGACGATCAGTATGAGTTTCCGGGCGATCTGGACATGGAATGGCGCATCCGCACCATCAACCGCTGGAACGCCATGGCGACGGTCGTGCGCCGCAACAAGGAATCCAGCGAATACGGCGGGCATATCGCATCCTTCGCCTCCTCGGCGGTGATGTATGATGTCGGGCTGAACCACTTCTGGCGCGCGCGGTCGGCGATTCACGGCGGCGATCTGGTATTCTTCCAGGGCCATGTGGTGCCCGGCATCTATGCCCGGTCCTTCATGGAAGGCCGCATCACCGAAGAGCAGATGCTGAACTTCCGGTCCGAGGTCGGGGGCGAGGGGCTGTCGTCCTATCCCCATCCCTGGCTGATGCCGGACTATTGGCAGTTCCCGACCGTCAGCATGGGACTTGGCCCGCTGATGGCGATCTATCAGGCGCGGTTCATGAAATACATGCACAATCGCGGGCTGATCGATATGGCCGACCGCAAGGTCTGGTGTTTCCTGGGCGACGGAGAGATGGACGAGCCGGAAAGCCGCGGTGCCATCGACCTGGCCGCGCGCGAGGGTCTCGACAACCTGATCTTCGTCATCAACTGCAACCTGCAACGCCTGGACGGCCCGGTGCGCGGCAACGGCAAGATCGTGCAGGAGCTGGAAGGCAATTTCCGAGGCGCGGGCTGGAATGTCGTCAAGCTGCTCTGGGGCAAGGGCTGGGACGATCTGCTGGAAAACGACACCAGCGGCCGGCTGCGCCAGTTGATGGATGAAACGGTGGACGGCGACTATCAGACCTTCAAGTCCAAGGACGGCGCGTTTATCCGCAAGCATTTCTTCGGCAAGTATCCCGAAACTGCGGCCCTGGTCGAGGACTGGTCCGACGATCAGATCTGGTCGCTGAGCCGGGGCGGCCACGATCCCGAGAAGGTCTATACCGCGTTCCGCAAGGCGACCGACACCAGGGACCAGCCGACCTGCCTGCTGATCAAGACGGTCAAGGGCTATGGCATGGGATCCGCGGGCGAAGGGCAGAACACCACCCACCAGCAGAAAAAGCTGGCAGAGGAGCAACTGCGCGCGTTCCGAGACCGCTTCAAGATCCCCGTGTCCGACGAGGATTTGCCGAAGGCCCCCTTCGTCGCGTTGAACAACGCCCAGAAGGCCTATCTGGCGGACCGGCGCAAGGCCCTGGGTGGCGCATTCCCGCAGCGTGTCAGCACCTCGCCCAAGCTGGCAATCCCGCCGCTCGAGGCGTTCAAGGCGCAGCTTCAGAACACGGGCGAGCGCGAGATTTCGACCACGATGGCCTTTGTGCGCATCCTGACCACACTTCTGCGCGACAAGGAGCTGGGCAAGCATATCGTGCCGATTGTGCCGGACGAAAGCCGCACCTTCGGCATGGAGGGGCTGTTCCGATCCATAGGGATCTACAATCCCGCCGGCCAGCACTATACGCCCGAAGATCGAGAGCAGATGTCCTATTACCGCGAAGCAGCGGATGGGCAGGTCTTGCAGGAAGGCATCAACGAGGCCGGTGCCATGGCCGACTGGATCGCGGCGGCGACGTCCTATTCCAATCACGGCGTGCCGATGATCCCGTTCTTCATCTACTATTCGATGTTCGGTTTTCAGCGGGTGGGCGATCTGGCCTGGGCTGCGGGCGACAGCCGGGCGCGTGGCTTCATGTTGGGCGGCACCGCCGGGCGCACAACGCTGAACGGCGAGGGTTTGCAGCACGAGGACGGCCACAGCCATATCATCGCGGGCACCGTCCCGAATTGCATCAGCTACGACCCGACCTTTCAGCACGAAGTGGCGGTGATCGTGCAGCACGGCATGACGCGGATGTATCAGGATCAGGAGGACGTGTATTTTTACATCACCCTGATGAACGAAAACTATGCCCATCCCGACATGCCGGCAGGCTGTGAGGCGGGCATCATCCGCGGCCTCTATCGCCTGAAAGAGGTCAAGAAGCCGGGCAGGAAGCACGTCAATCTGCTGGGATCGGGCACGATCCTGATCCAGGCGATCAAGGCCGCCGAGATGCTTGAGGCCGATTACGGCATTACCGCCGACATCTGGTCGGCGACAAGCCTGAACGAACTGGCCCGCGACGGCCAGGACGCGGCGCGGTGGAACCGGCTCAACCCGCTTGAGGCGCCGCGCGTGCCCTATGTCACGCAGGCGCTGTCCAAGGCCAAGGGACCGGTGATCGCCGCCACCGACTACATGAAGAACTATGCCGAGCAGATCCGGGCCTTCGTGCCGGGCCGCTACACGGTGCTGGGGACCGACGGGTTCGGTCGCTCCGACAGCCGGGTGAACCTGCGGAGGTTCTTCGAGGTCGATGCCAACCACATCGCCGCCGCAGCCATGGTGGATCTGTTCCGTGACGGTGCGGTCGACGAGGCGACGCTGAAGGCTGCCCTTGCCAAGTATGACATCGACGGCGCCAAGCCGAACCCCCGGCTGGTCTGAGCGGGAAGAAGGAGGAGACACATCATGCCTGTTGAAGTGAACGTTCCCGACATCGGCGATTTCAAGGATGTCCCGGTCATCACCGTTCTGGTGAAGGTGGGCGACACCATCGCCGCCGAGGACCCGTTGATCGAGCTTGAATCCGACAAGGCCACAATGGAGGTGCCAAGCCCCGTCGCAGGCCGCATCGCCTCTATCGTGGTGAAGGAAGGCGACCGGGTCTCCGAGGGATCGGTGATCCTGACGGTCGAGGCCGAGGGCAGCGACGCCGCTGCCGCCGCATCGGCGCCTACATCGGCGCCCGCCGCCGCGCCTGCCGCATCGGTTCCGGCGGCGGCAGCCCCCGCAGCTCCCGCCGTCACAGATTCGGGGTTCAACAAGGCCCATGCTTCGCCGTCGATCCGCGCCTTTGCGCGGCAGTTGGGGATTGATCTGGCCAAGATCAATGGCTCGGGCCGCAAGGGGCGCATTCTGCGCGACGACGTGACGGCGGCGCTGAAGGCCAGCGCAGTCCCGGTCGCTGCCGCATCGGGCGGCGCGGCGCTGAGCGGCGGCATGGGCATCCCGCCGATTCCGGTTGTGGACTTCTCGAAGTTCGGTCCGGTCGAAAACGTGGAAATGCCCCGCATCAAGAAGCTGTCCGGCCCGGCGCTGCACCGGTCCTGGCTGAACGTCCCCCATGTCACCCATCAAGAGGAAGCCGACATCACCGAGATCGACCAGTTCCGCAAGGAACTGGACGACGAGGCCAAGAAGGACGGCTATCGCGTCACGCTGCTGGCGCTTGTCATCAAGGCCAGCGTGTCCGCGCTGCGCAAGCACTGGGAGTTCAACTCGTCGATCCATCCCGACGGCGACAAGCTGATCCGCAAGTCCTATTACAACATCGGCTTTGCCGCGGACACGCCGAACGGGCTGGTGGTTCCGGTCATCAAGGAAGCCGACCGCAAGGGGATTGTCGAAATCTCGAAGGAACTGGGCGATCTCAGTGCCAAGGCCCGCGCGGGAGAGCTGAAGTCCCAGGACATGCAGGGCGCGACCTTCACCATCTCGTCGCTAGGGGGCATCGGTGGCACCGCCTTCACTCCCATCGTGAACGCGCCCGAGGTGGCGATCCTGGGCCTGACGCGCTCGCGGATGGCGCCGGTCTGGGACGGCCAGCAATTCGTGCCGCGCAACATGCTGCCGATGTCGCTCAGCTATGACCACCGCGCCATCGACGGGGCGTTGGCCGCGCGCTTTGCCGCGACGCTGAAACACCTGCTCGGCGACGTGCGCCGGATCATGCTGTGAAGGAGGGCCGAAACATGGACATCAAGGTTCCCGACATCGGCGATTTCAAGGATGTGCCGGTCATCACCCTTCTGGTCGCCGTCGGCGACGAGGTTGCCGAGGAGCAGCCGCTTATCGAACTGGAATCCGACAAGGCCACGATGGAGGTGCCCAGCCCCGTCGCAGGCCGGATCACCGCGATCTCGGTCAAGGAAGGCGATCGGGTCTCCGAAGGATCGGTGATCCTGACGCTGGACGCCGCCGGCGCCGCCGCCGAACCCGCCAAGGGCAAGGAGGAGCCGCGCAGGGACATCAGCGGCGGTCGTGACAGCAGCCCGGCCGCAGCTCAGCCCGCGGCTCAGCCCGTCCCGGCAGCGCTGCCCGCGTCTGCGCGCGGCGACATCCATGCCGAGCTGGTCGTGCTCGGTTCGGGTCCGGGCGGCTATACGGCGGCGTTCCGCGCCGCCGACCTGGGCAAGAAGGTCGTGCTCATCGAACGCTATCCGACGCTGGGTGGGGTCTGCCTGAACGTCGGCTGCATTCCGTCCAAGGCTCTGCTGCACGCCGCCAAGGTCATCTCGGAAGCCGAGGAGATGGGCCATCATGGCCTGCGCTTCTCGCCACCCGAGGTGGATCTCGACGCGCTGCGCGGCTGGAAGGACTCGGTCGTCAAACAGTTGACGGGCGGTCTCGGCGGTCTGGCCAAGGGACGCAAGGTTCAGGTCGTGACCGGCTTTGGGACCTTTGCCGGACCCAACATGATCGCGGTCGACAACGACGGGGCGACATCCACGGTCAGCTTCGACCAGTGCATCATCGCCGCCGGGTCCGAACCCGTGACCCTGCCGTTCATTCCCCATGACGATCCCCGCGTGATCGATTCCACCGGCGCGCTGGAACTGGACGGCGTGCCCGCGCGCCTTCTGGTTCTGGGCGGCGGCATCATCGGGCTGGAAATGGCCTGCGTCTATGACGCGCTGGGGTCCAGCGTAACGGTCGTGGAACTGATGGACCAGATCATCCCCGGCGCCGACAAGGACATCGTCAAGCCCCTGCATAAGCGGATCGAGGCCCGATACGAGAAGATCCTGCTCAAGACCAAGGTCACGGCGGTCTCGGCCG
>JAGPGI010000142.1 GCA_018056045.1 Paracoccus sp. (in: a-proteobacteria) | reverse complement strand
AGGGCCGCCGGGATCAGTCGTAGTTGCGCCGGTCCTCGATCACCTTGCCATCATTGGGCAGCGATCCCGGCGCCACCAGTTCCACCCGGCCGCGAAGTTTCAGTGCGTCAAACACCGTTCCCTCGTATCTTGCCGCATCTTGGGCGTCGGTTTCCAGTTGAACCGTCATCACATCCATGTCGCCGGCCCGGTCAGCGACGACACGAGCGCGTGAGATCTCGGGGTGGCGGGCGATCAGGGCCGCGACCTGTTCGGGGCGGACGAACATGCCCTTGATCTTGGTGGTCTGGTCGGCGCGGCCCATCCAGCCCTTGATGCGCAGGTTGGTGCGCCCGCAGGGGCTGGTGCCGGGCAGCACCGCCGACAGATCGCCGGTGGCAAAGCGGACAAGGGGATAGTCGCCGTTCAGCGTGGTGACGACGACCTCGCCCACCTCGCCCTCGGGGACCGGGGTGCCGGTGCCGGGGCGGACGATTTCGACAATCACACCTTCGTCGACGATCATCCCCTGCATCGCCGGGGATTCGTAAGCGATCAGCCCCAGATCGGCGGTGGCATAGCATTGCGTGGTGGCGATGCCGCGATCGGCATAGGCCAAACGCAGCGCCGGAAACAGCGCCCCGCCCGAGACCGTGGCGCGCGTCAGTGCCAGCCGCTCGCCCATCTCGTCGGCCTTGTCGAGGATCAGCTTGAGGTAATCGGGCGTGCCCGCATAGACGGTGGTGCCGATATCGGCGGCGGCGCGGACCTGCAATTCGGTCTGGCCGGTGCCGGCGGGCAGCACGGCGGCATCGACGGCGCGGGCGGCGGATTCGAACATCATCCCCGCCGGCGTCAGGTGATAGCCAAAGCAGTTCTGCATGATATCGCCCGCGCCGACCCCGGCCGCGAACAGGAACCGCCCCAGCCGCCACCAGTCCGCCCCGCGCATGCCCGGTTCATAGATCGGGCCGGGGCTTTGAAAGATGTGCTCGAATTCATGCGGGCGGCGGGTGGCGAAGCCACCAAAGGGCGGCGCCTTTTTCTGCGCCTCCGACAGTTCGGATTTGCGGATCACCGGCAGGCCCGCCAGCGCCTCGCGCGTGGTGATCGCCTCGGGGTCGATGCCTTGCAGGATCCGCGCCAAGGCCGGCGCGGTCTTGGCGCGCGCGATCGCCCCGGGCAGGTCGCGCCTCAGGTCGTTGGCGCGTTCATCGGCGCTGCGGGTTTCCAGATCGTCGTAAAATGCCATGGGATTCCTCTTTGCCACCCGCTGTCCAGCCACCCGATCACGCCAGCCACCTTTTGCGGCGGCGATAGCTGCGCACATCGCGAAAGCTTTTGCGGCCCTGATCGGACATGCCCAGATAGAATTCCTTGACGTCGGGGTTCTCGCGCAGCGCCTCGGCGGGGCCGTCCATCACCACACGGCCGCTTTCCAGAATATAGCCGTAATGGGCATAGCGCAGCGCGATATTGGTGTTCTGCTCGGCCAGAAGGAAGGTCACCCCCTCGCCCTCATTGACCGCTTTCACGATCTCGAAGATCTGCTCGACCAGTTGCGGGGCAAGGCCCATCGAGGGCTCGTCCAGCAGGATCGTCTCGGGGCGCGACATCAGCGCGCGGCCCATGGCGCACATCTGCTGTTCCCCGCCCGAAGTATAGCCGGCCTGCGATCTGCGCCGCTCCTTCAGGCGCGGAAAGTAGTCATAGACCATCTCAAGGTCCTGCCGGACCGCTGCGGCGCCGTCCTTGCGGGTATAGGCGCCGGTCAGCAGGTTTTCCTCGATGGTCAGGTGTTCAAAGCAATGGCGGCCCTCCATCACCTGAATGACGCCTTTGCGGACCAGCGTGGCCGGGTCCATGTTCTGGATCGGCTCGCCGCGATAGCTGATCGCGCCCTTGGTCACCTCGCCGCGTTCGGAATGCAGAAGGTTCGAGATCGCCTTCAGCGTCGTGGTCTTGCCCGCGCCGTTCCCGCCCAAAAGCGCGGTGATGCCGCCCTTGGGCACCGACAGGCTGACGCCCTTCAGCACCAGAATGACGTGATTGTAGATCACCTCGATATTGTTGACCTCAAGCAAGGTCTCGCGGTCGGGCATGGCGTCGAACATGGGCGGTTCCCCTGGATGAAAGCCCCGGCGGGTATGGCGCCGCCGGGGAAGTCGCGTCAGCAGCGCGGCGTGATGCCGGCTTCCTTCGCAAAGGCCTCGCTGTCTTCGGTGATCAGCGGGGTCAGGATTTCCTGGTCCGGCTCGGTAAAGTCGGTGATCAGGTTCCATTTGCCGGCGGCGGCGTCCCATTGCTGGACGCGGGACATGCCGCTGCCGCCGTGGTTGTCGCAGGTCATCTTGATCTCGGGGCCAAAGTCCGGCAGGCCCAGCTCGGCCAGACGCTCGGGGGTGATGTCCAGCGCCTCGAACCCGTCGCGCAACTGGGCGGCGGTGATCGCCGAAGCGCCCGACAGCTCCTGTGCCTTCTTGATGGCTTCAGCGATAACGACCGCCGCATACATGCCGCGCGAATAGAGCACCGAGCCGACATGCGGCCCGCCCTGCGAGGCCTTGCCCGGCTCGATGACGAATTTCTTCATGTCGTCATAGATCGGATAGTCCATGCCGACGCCGTGGAAGGTCAGCGCCTTGTAGCCATTGGCGGCCTCGCCCACGGGTTTCACGTCCACCTCGGAGCCGGACCACCAGATGCCGATGAAGTTTTCCATCGGGAAGCGGATATTGGCGGCTTCCTGAATGGCGGTCTGGTTCATCACCCCCCAGCCCCACATGATGACATAGTCGGGCTTGTCGCGGCGGATCTGCAGCCACTGGCTTTTCTGCTCCTGCCCCGGCGGGTCGATGGGCAGTTCGGTCAGGGTGAAACCGTGCTTCTTGGACAGTTCCTGCAGGGTGCGGATCGGCTCCTTGCCATAGGCCGAGTTGTGATAGACCAGCGCGATCTTTTTGCCGTTCAGGTCGCCGCCACTCTGGTCCAGCAGGTATTTCACCGCGACCGAGGCGCCGTCCCAATAGTTCGCGGGCGCGTTGAAGACCCATTCGAACACCTTGCCGTTCTTGGCCGAGGTCCGCCCATAGCCCGGCGTATAAAGCGGGATCTTGTCGGCCGACACCTTGGGGATCAGCTGATAGGTGATGCCGGTGGACAAGGGGTTATAGACCAGCGCGCCCGCTCCCTTGGTCGCCTCATAGCATTCGACGCCTTTTTCGGTGTTATAGGCGGTCTCGCATTCCGGGGTCTGGACCTTTTCCCCGCCGATGCCGCCATCGCGTTCATTGAGCAGGGTGAAATAGTCGTTGAACCCGTCGGCATATTGCGTGCCGTTCGCGCCGTAGGGGCCGGTGCGATAGGACAGGTTCGGCACGACCAGATCGGCCATGGCCGGAGCCGCCGCCATCAGCGCGCCGAATGCGACAGTTGCAAGTTTCAGTTTCATCCTGGTTCTCCTCCCCAAGGGTAATGTGCCGATTAGCCGGTCTTTCAATGCGGGAACGGCCAGAGCCGTAGTTTCTCTTTCGTCAGCGCCCAAAGCCGGGCGAGGCCATGAGGCTCGACGATCAGGAAAAAGATGATCAGCGCACCGACAATCATCAGCTCGATATGGGCGGCCAGATCGGTGGGCCAGCCAAGCTGGGCGACCAGCACGTTCTTGAGCAGGACCGGCAGCAGGACCAGAAACGCCGCGCCGGCGAAACTGCCGAAGATGCTGCCCAGCCCGCCGATGATGATCATGAACAGGACAAGGAAGCTCTTGTTGATGCCGAATGCCTCGCTGGCCTCGGCCGCGCCCAGATAGACCGAGAAAAGCAGCGCCCCCGCGATGCCGACAAAAAAGCTGGAGACGGCAAAGGCCGAAAGCTTCGCGGTCAGGGGGTTCACGCCGATGATCTCGGCGGCGATATCCATGTCGCGGATCGCCATCCATTTGCGCCCGACCATGCCGCGCGTCAGGTTGCGCGCGATCCAGGCCAGGGCAACGGCGAATGTCAGACAAATCAGATATTTGGCTGAAGCGGTCGTCGCGGGACCGGTCACCGCCCAGCCCAGGATGGTGCGCTCGGGCGCGGTGATCTGGCCGGATGCCGAATAGTTGTAAAACCACGGCACCTTGTTGAACAGCCAGACCAGAAAGAACTGCGCGGCCAGCGTGGCGACCGCCAGATAAAACCCCTTGATGCGCAGGCTGGGCAGGCCGAACAGCACCCCCACCACCGCCGTGATGACACCGGCCAGAACGATATGAAGGACAATCGGCACGCCCGGAAAGGCGGTCATCAGCTTGTAGACCGCATAGGCCCCCACCGCCATGAAGCCGCCGGTCCCCAGACTGACCTGCCCTGCATAGCCAGTCAGGATGTTCAGCCCGATGGCCGCGATGGCATAGATCAGAAAGGGGACCAGAACCGCATTGGCCCAATAGCTGTCGATGACGAAGGGCACGACCAGAAAGGCCACGGCAAGAACAGCGTAATAACCCCAGCGATCCAGCCGGATCGGGAATGTCTGGCCATCGTCGCGATAGCTTGTCTTGAAGTCGCCCGCCTCACGATAGAACATCGTTCCCTCCCCCGATCACGCTTGCCGTGGGGGCTTCGCGCCCCCACACCCCCGCGGGATATTTCCCCATGGAAGATGGAAAGCAGTGCCCCTCATCTTCCATGTCCAAATATCCCCGCCGGAGGCATAGAATCTTTTCATCGTCAGACCCGCTCGATGATGCGCTCGCCAAACAGGCCCTGCGGCCTGAAGACGAGGAAGATCAGCGCCAGCACATAGGCGAACCAGTTTTCGGTCGCGCCGCCGACCATGGGGCCGACGAAATATTCAAAGAGCTTCTCGCCCATGCCGATGATCAGTCCCCCGACGATGGCGCCGGGGATCGAAGTGAAACCGCCCAGCATCAGGACCGGCAGCGCCTTCAGCGCGATCAGCGACAGGCTGAACTGCACCCCCGACTTCGTGCCCCACATGATGCCCGCGACCAGCGCCACGAAACCGGCGATGGACCAGACCATGATCCAGATGAATTGCAGGCTGATGCCCACCGACAGCGCCGCCTGATGATCGTCGGCCACCGCGCGCATGGCCCGGCCCTGCTTGGTATATTGCGAAAACCCGACCAGTGCCGCGACCAGCACCGCCGCGATCACCGCAGCCCAGATGTCCAGCCGGTCGATGAAGAAGCCATATCCCAGCCAGTTGTTGGTCACCGTCTCGACGGTTTCGGAAATCCCCTGCGGAAGGCCGACGTCCAGCACCTTCACATCGGCGCCCCACATCACGTCACCCAGCCCTTCGAGGAACCAGGCCAGACCGATGGTCGCCATGAACAGGATGATCGGCTCTTGCCCGACCAGATGTTTCAGCACCAGCTTTTCGATGGCGATGGCAAGGCCGACCATGACCAGCGCCGTCAGCGCAATGGCCAGCAATCCCGGCACCGTCCAGCCGAAATTCTCGACATGCACGCCGAAGGCCGCGTTGATCATATGGGCAAAGGGCACCCGCCCCTCCATGATGCCCACCAGCGTCATGGCGGCGAATAGCGCCATCACCCCTTGGGCATAGTTGAAGACGCCCGAGGCCTTGTAGATCAGCACGAAACCCAGCGCGACCAGCGAATACATCACCCCGGCCATCAAGCCGTTGACGAGCACCTCGCTTGCGTAAAGAAATTCCATCGCCCGCCCCCTATTCGTGTGCCACGCCCAGATAGGCGCTGATGACTTCGGGATTGTTGCGCACCTCGTCGGGGGTGCCGTCGCCGATCTTGCGGCCGTAATCCATCACCACCACCCGGTCCGACAGATCCATGACCACGCCCATGTCGTGTTCGATCAGCGCGATCGTCGTGCCGAACTCGTCATTCACATCAAGGATAAAGCGGCACATGTCCTCTTTTTCCTCGACATTCATGCCGGCCATCGGCTCATCCAGCAGCAGGATGCGCGGTTCGGCCGCAAGGGCGCGGGCCAGTTCGACGCGCTTTTTCAACCCGTAAGGCAGCCGGCCCACCGGAGTCTTGCGGATGTTCTGGATTTCCAGAAAGTCGATGATCTTTTCGACCTGCTCGCGATTGGCGGTCTCCTCGCGCTCGGCCTTGCCCCACCACAGCGCCTGACTGAACAGCGAGGCCTTCATCATGTTCATCCGCCCGGTCATGATATTGTCCAGAACCGACATGCCATCGAACAGCGCGATGTTCTGGAAGGTGCGCGCCAGCCCCAGCCGCGCCACCTCATAGGGTTTCATCGGGCCGCGGCGATGGCCCTTGAACCATATCTCGCCCTCTTGCGGGACGTAGAAGCCTGAAATCACGTTCAGCATCGAGGATTTGCCGGCGCCGTTCGGGCCGATGATGGCGCGGATCTCGCCCTCGCGGATGTCGAAGCTGATATTCTTGATCGCCTCGACGCCGCCAAAGCGCAGGGTGATGTTCTTCAGGTCCAGAAGCACGGGGCCGATCTGGCGGCCGTCTGGGGTGGTATAGCCGTCCTGCATGCTCATTCCGCCGCCACCTTGTGCATGACCTGTGTCGGAAGCGTGCGGACGTCCTCGATCCGCAGGGTGGCGCGGATCTCGCCCTTGCGGCCATCCTCATAGGTGACCTCGGTGCGGGTGCTGACCTGATCGCGGCCGTCATAAAGCGCGGCGATCAGGTCGGCGTATTTCTCGGCGATGATGTTGCGGCGAACCTTGCGGGTGCGGGTCATCTCGCCGTCATCGGGGTCCAGTTCCTTGTGCAGGACCAGAAAGCGGCTGATCTGGCAGCCCGACAGCATCGGGTCGGCGGCGACGGATTCGTTCACCGCCGCGACATGGGCGCGGATGGTTTCATAGACCTGCGGGTGGCCGGCCAGTTCCTGATAGCTGGCATAGGCGATGTTGTTGCGCTCGGCCCAGTTGCCGACCGCGTTCAGGTCGATATTGATGAAGGCGGTGCAGAAATCGCGGCCCGCGCCAAACACCACCGCCTCAAGGATGTTGGGATAGAATTTCAGCTTGTTCTCGACATATTTGGGCGCGAACATCCGGCCGTCCGCCATCTTTCCGACATCCTTGGCGCGGTCGATGATGCGCAGATGCCCGGTCGCCTCTTCAAAGAAACCGGCATCGCCCGTCGCCACCCAGCCCTGCGC
>JAGPGI010000141.1 GCA_018056045.1 Paracoccus sp. (in: a-proteobacteria) | reverse complement strand
ACGTCACCACCAGCAAGGTCTGGCTTTGGGGACGGCTGCGCGTCAGTCAGGGCGAAGACACGGCACCCGTCTATGCGTTGCAGGAACAGTTCACCGTCGCACCGCTCAGCGGAAAGCCCGGCCCTTCAAGCCTGCCGCCGCTTCCGCCGACCGGCAATGACGAATTCGGGTTTTTCCATGATCTTGCCGCAGTGCTCAAGGACAACCCGGTCAGACCCGCCGACGCGGCCCTGTTCGCCCAGTTTGCGCGGATCGGCCTGACCGACAAAGGTTTCGATCCCAGCACGGTGCCCGAAGCAACCCGCAAGGGCATGATAGAGGGCCTTGCCGATGGTCCCGCAGTCGCCATTTCAACGATCGGAAACACATCGTTGAGAAATGGCTGGACCTGGTCGACGTCCAACGACGACTTCGGATTCAATTACCCGCTGCGTGCGCTGATCTCGGGTCCGTATCTGGGAGGACAGGGCGAGCAGGAAGCCATGTATCCGATCCGTTACACGGACAGCAAAGGCGAGACGCTGAGCGGGGCAAACACATATGTGATCAAGATGACGTCGGCGCCCCCGGTCGACGCGTTCTGGTCGCTGACCCTGTATAACGCGGATGACAAGCTGTTGGTCGCCAATGACATCAAGCGTTACAAGGTCGGCACCGACACGGAGGGTTTAAGGACCGCGCCGGATGGTTCGATCACCATCCCGATCTCGCATGAAAAGCCGACAGGCGAAGATGCGGCAAACTGGCTGCCCGCACCCGAGGGAGACTTTCTGCTGGAATATCGGTTCTATCAGCCCACGGAAGATCTGCTCTCGGGCAAATGGGAGATGCCCCAGGTTGAAAAGGTCAATTGAGGGCTGATCAACTGACGACAATCACCGAAATCACATTGGCGCGGCCGGGCTTTGGCTCGGTCGCGCGATTGCAAGGGTAAGCCTTCGATCTACGGGTCTGGCCGCGTCGTTTCGGACCCTTATCGGGGTGGTCGCAAAAATCTGGACCGGTCGCCACGTATGACGGCGCAGCAACCGCTGGTCCCGTGGACGGACCGTCGCCGACGTGTTGAAATCAGAAACCCGGGTTGGCGGAGGGGATGAAGCGGCGCGGCGCAGAGGTCAAGGGCATGGCCCAAATGGCAGCGAGCGGCGTCGCTACGCCGCTCGCGCTTTGACCGAAATTTCCAGCCCATTGAATTTATGTTAAAAAGCGTGAATGCCGCTTTTCAATGGCAGTTTTATGGTTGCCAAAAAGGAAGCAGTTCCGGCCGAAAGGAAGTTTTATAGTGGCCGGAACATCAGACCGTATCCAGATATAGCTCGACCGTTTCCTCGTCGGAAAGTTCCGCCATGTAATGCAGCTCCTGCCGCTTGGTCATGACGAAATTCTCGATCAGATGGGCAGGGAAGATGCGCTTGATCTCTGGACATGAGGCGAATGCCTCGATGGCCTCGCCCCAGGTTGCAGGCAGTTGCGCCAGCCCCTGCTCATAGGCATTGCCGGTGATGGGCGGCGGCGGCTCGGCGCGGTCTTCAAGCCCGTTGAGCGCGGCACCCAGCACCGCGGCGACGGTCAGATAAGGGTTCACGTCGCCCCCCGCCACGCGATGCTCGATCCGGCGCGCCTTGGGGCCAGAGGAGGGGATGCGGATCGCCGAGGTACGGTTCTCATAGGCCCAGCCGATGCCGGTCGGCGCATGCGCGTTCGGGACCAGCCGGTCATAGCTATTCTCATGCGGCGCAAACAGCAGGGTCGAGCCGGGCATGGCCTCAAGGCAGCCCGCCACCGCATGGCGCAGCCGGTCCGAACCCTCTTCGCCGCCATTGTCGAAGATATTGTTGCCCTGAAGGTCGAGGATCGAGAAATGCATATGCATGCCCGAGCCGCTCCAGGCGTCATAGGGCTTGGCCATGAACGAGCCGGCAAAGCCGTATTGCCGCGCCAGCCCCTTGACCAGAAGCTTGAAGAGCCAGGCGTCATCGGCGGCTTTCAGGGGATCGGCCTGATGCATCAGGTTGATCTCGAACTGGCCGGGCGCCGCCTCGGAAATGGCGGTGTCGGCGGGAATGTCCATCGCCTCGCAGGCGTCGTAAAGCGCGGTGAAGAAGCGGTCAAAGGCGTCCAGCGCCCGCAGGCTGAGCGTCTCGGCCCCGGTGCGGCGCTTGCCCGAACGCGGGCTGGGGGGCACGCGCAGCTGGCCGCCGCTGTCGTCGATCAGAAAGAACTCCAGCTCGGTCGCGACGACCGGGGTCAGACCGGCGGCCTTGTAGCGTTCGACGACGCGGGCCAGCGCCTGACGCGGATCGCCCTCATAGGGGCGGCCATCGGGATGGAACATCCACAGCGGCAACAGCCCGGTCGGTGCCTCAAGCCAGGGCATGGGCATGAAACCGCGCTCGGTCGGCAGCAGCATCCCGTCGGGATCGCCGGCCTGAAAGACCAGCGGGCTGTCCTCGATATCCTCGCCCCAGATATCCATGTTGAGAACGGAATAGGGGAACTTGGTCCCCTCATTCAGCAGCTTGTCGGCAAAGCGTGCCGGGATTCGCTTGCCGCGCGGCACGCCGTTCAGATCGGCTGCGGCCACGCGGATCGTCTTGACATCGGGATGTTCCCGCAACCAGTCCATCATTCACCTGATCAGATTGGGGCGATAGCGCATCTTGCCGCCGGCGTCCGGCAAATGGCGGTTCAGCCGCCGGTTGAATGCCCCGAAGATCGCGGTCAGGCCCAGCGTCAGCAGGATGAAATAGCCCGCGACGATGGGATAGGCGACAAAGGGGTTAAAGGTCTTGTCGGCAAAATAGCTGGCGTAATAAAGGCTGTCGCCCTGTTGCCTGAAGGCCGGAAAGCCCGAAAAGAACACCAGCGTCGTGGCGTGGAACAGGAAGATCGCCTCATTGGTATAGGCGGGCCAGGCCAGCCGCATCGCGGTCGGCCAGGCGACGCGGCGATAGCGGGTCCAGCCGGTCATGCCGTAGGCGTCCGCCGCCTCAAGCTCGCCCTTGGGCAGGTTTCTCAGCGCGCCATAGAAGATTTCGGCGGAATAGGCGGCGGTATTCAGGATCAGCACCAGCAGCGCCCCGGCCCAGGCCTTGGTCATCCAGCTGGTCTGCACGGTCAGGCCGAAGATCTCGATCCCGGCGCGGGGCAGCATGACCAGAATCTGATAGGCCAGAAAGAACTGGATAAAGAGCGGACTGCCGCGAAACACGAAGATGAACCATTCGGCGGGCTTGCGCAGCAGGGCGTGGCGGCTGGTCTTGGCCACCGCCAGCGCATTGGCGATGAAAAACCCGAAGAACAGCGCCAGCACGCCGAAATAGAGGTTCCAGATCAGGCCCGAGCCGATCAGCGTGATTTGTTCGCACAGGCTGAAGCCGGTGCGTGGCAGCAGGTTTTCGCCAAAGCCGATGGCGCGCAGCCCGTAATCCTGAATGGTTTGCAGGCACTGGCTCATGTCGCGGCCTTTCGCATGGCCTCGCCGGCCGCCGTTGCCTGACCGGCCGAAAGCCGCGCCCGGATGCGGTCGAAGATGCGTTCCGAGCCCCAGGTCATCAGCAGGTAGAACACCAGGATCGCCAGGAAATAGTAAAGCCGCCAGTCGGGATGGGGATAGGAATAGGCGCTGGTCTTGGCGCCGCCCAGTTCGCGCGCCCAATAGACGATGTCCTGCACGCCCAGAATGAACAGCAGGGGCGTCGCCTTGATCAGGATCATCCACAGATTGGCGAGGCCGGGCAGGGCATAGGTCCACATCTGCGGGATCAGGATGCGGCGGTTCACCTGCCGGGGCGACATGCCGTAGGCCTCGGCAGTTTCCAGCTGTGCGCGCGGCACCGCGTTCATGGCGCCGTAAAGCACATTCGCGGCAAAGGCGCCAAAGACGACGGAAAAGGCCACGACGGCCAGAAAGATGCCATAGCTTTGATGCACCCATTCCGAGGCGGTCGAAAGCGGCAGCTTGGCCTCGGGGCAGACCAGAAACTCATTGCCCTGCCGGATCGGGACCGAGGGGTCGCAATAAACCTTGGCGCGCAGCCATTCAAAGCCCTGATCCAGCGCGATGGGCACGAACAGGAAAAAGATGATGTCGGGCACGCCCCGCACCATCGAGGCATAGATGCGCCCCAGCCAGCGGAGCGGCGCGATGCGCGAACGCGAGGCCAGCGCGCCGCCAAAGCCGAAGAGCAGCGCGATGGGGGCGGTAATCGCCAGCAGCACCAGCACAGTGATGAAGGACAGATAGAACAGGATGTGCTTGCCCGAACTCAGGTAGCACCAGAGCCAGGTCAGCCCCTCAAGCGTTTTCGGATCGGCGCATTGGTCGAACATGGGTCACCGCTGGGGTCCGCCCGACAGGGGCCGGGCGGAAGGATCGGTTGCGTTTCAGATGATCAGAAGACGAGGGCTTCGTCACCGAACCATTTCTTGATCATGGTGTTCAGGCTGCCATCGTCCTTCATCGACTTGATGGCGGCGTCGAACTTGCCCTTCAGCTCGGTGTCGGACTGGCGCATGCCGACGGCGATGCCTTCGCCCACCACGACCTTGTCCTGGCCATCGACCCAGACCAGCTCGCCATTCGATTCCTTGACATAGGGGGCGAGGAAGTCCTTGTCGGCAAAGACCGCCTCGGCCTCGCCATTGCGGACGGCGGCGATGGTTTCCTCGCCGGTGGCGAATTCGCTCAGGGTGGCGCCGCTTTCGGCGACGAAGCCGGCCTGAATGGTGTTCACCTGCGCCGAGACGACGCCGTCAATCGGCGCGTCCGCGCTGAGCGCCGCATAGGCCGAGAGCGGCGGTGGCGTATAGGGCTCGCTGAACTGGATCGCCTTCTTGCGCTCTTCCGAGATGTTCATCCCGGCCATGATCGCGTCATAGTTCGAGCTGACGAGGTTGGGGATGATCGAATCCCAGTCATTGCTGACCCAGGTGCATTCCAGCGCCGCGCGCTTGCACAGCTCGTTGCCCAGCTCGATCTCGAAACCGTCCAGCTCGCCCTTGTCATTGACGAGGTTGTAGGGAGGGTAGGCGCCTTCGGTCGCGATGCGCACCGTTTGCGCCATGCCCATGCCGGCGGTCAGCGTCAGGGCGGCGGCGGCAAGCAGCAGTTTTTTCATTTTTTCTCTCCTGTTGGTCGTTCAGACGGCCATGGTTGCGCTCAGGAACTGACGCAGCCTGTCGGACCTTGGCGCGCCAAAAAGCTGCGCCGGCGGCCCCTCTTCCTCGATCCGGCCTTGATGAAGGAAGATGACGTGATCGCTGACATCGGCGGCCAGCCGCATGTCATGGGTAACCAGAAGCATGGTGCGATGTTCGGATGCCAGATCCTTGATGACGCGCACCACCTCCTGTTGCAATTCGGGGTCGAGGGCGCTGGTCGGCTCATCAAGCAGCAGGGCCTTGGGCTCCATGCAGAGCGCACGGGCGATGGCGGCGCGCTGTTGCTGGCCGCCCGAAAGCTGCGCCGGCCAAGCGTCGCATTTGTCGACGATGCCGACCTTGTCCAGAAGCGCGCGGGCGCGGGCCTCGACCTGTTTGGGGTCGCGCTTCAGGACATGGACCGGCGCTTCCATGACGTTTTGCAGGATGGTCAGGTGCGACCACAGGTTGAACTGCTGAAACACCATCGACAGGTTCGTGCGCAGCCGCGTGACCTGGGCGCGGTCGGCGGGGACCCGCGCCAGCCCGCTGCCCTGCCAGCGCACGGCCTCATCCTCGAACAGGATGTCGCCCTTCTGGCTGTCCTCAAGCAGGTTGCAGCAGCGCAAAAGCGTCGATTTTCCCGACCCGGAGGAGCCGATCAGGCTGATCACATGGCCGCGCGGGGCGGTCAGGCTGACGCCCTTGATGACCTCAAGCTGGCCGTAAGCCTTGTGCAGGTCACGGATTTCGATGACGGGCGTGGTGGCCGCAGGGGCGGGATGTGTGCTTTGGCTCATGCGGATATGAGGCGATATTTGCCGGGTATTTGCAACGGTTTCGTAACTGGCTTTGCGGGCAGGTCCGGCAGGGCGCGGACGGCGTCCGAAAAGCGCCAGTCGGCAGGGGCGAGGCTCATGCATTGTTCAGCCCCATATCGTCCAGCGCCCGTTGCCGCGCCAGCCCCGAATCGCGGTCATTGATGCCCAGAAGGCCGGCGACCAGCCGCACCAGCGTTTCCTCGTCGGCGCTGCGTTCGCCATCGGCATAGGCGACCTCCCACATCGCAGCCAGCACGTCATGGCGGTCGGCCAGCTCGATGCGGTCCTTGATGGTTCGGGTGAAGCGCACGGTATCGGGGGCTTCGGCCTCGATCATTTCGGCGGCGGCGCGACGTTCGGCGGCCTCGGCCGCATCAAGCCCGCGCCGGCGCGCCAGCACCTGATCGATGCGGTGCTTTTCGACCTCGCCATAGTGATCGTCGGCGCGGGCAATGCGCACGAGCAGCGCCGCTATGGCGACCTCGGCATCCTGAGCGGAAAGGGCCGCGGGCGGGGCGGGGTCCAGAAGACGGCTGAGAAGATTGCGAAACATGGCTCGACCTTACGGCATTTCACCTGATTAACAATATGCTGCCGCCAGTTTGTCAGGCGGTTTCGTAACCTTCGACAATGGCGATATCGGCGAGGGAACAGGGCAGGCGCAGGGCCAGCGCCGCCTGATATTCGGGGCTGTGATAACAGGCGCGGGCGGTCGCAAGATCGGCGAATTCGATCACCACGCAGCGCGGGCGCATCTCGCCCTCGACCACCTCCTGCCCGCCGCCACGCACCAGAAAGCGGGCGCCATATTTTTCAAAGGCGCGGGCATTGGCCTGGCGATAGGCCTCGTAGGCTTGCGGGTCGGCGACCGTGACATGGCCGACCCAATAGGCTTTGGGCATGGTTTTTCCCCCCAGAGCGCCCCCAGCGGCACCCGATGCCGGCCATCATGGCGCTGGGGCCGGGGCCGGCGCAAGCCCGCGCAGAGTTGACCCTGCGTCAATATCGGCGCGGCACATAAAGATCGTGGGGCAGCACCTCGCGCTCGTAATCGGGATTGAAGACGCGGTCGGGCAGCTCGACCTCGGAATGGGGCACCTCGGTATAGGGGATCTGGGTCAGCAGATGCGCCATGCAGTTCAGCCGCGCCCGCTTCTTGTCATTGCCGGGCACGATATACCAC
>JAGPGI010000140.1 GCA_018056045.1 Paracoccus sp. (in: a-proteobacteria) | reverse complement strand
GCCAGCGGGTTTTCTTCGACGACGCGGTTCACGAGACCCAGCGCCTCGGCCCGCGCGGCCCCGAAAGGCGCACCGGTCAGCAGGATCTCGTTGGCGATGGCCCTGGGCAGAAGCTGGGCGATGCGAAAGGCGCCGCCTGCACCCGCGACAAGTCCGCGCCGGGCCTCGGGCAGGCCGAAGGTCGCGGTCCGGACGGCGACGGCCATGTCGCAGGCCAGCATCAGCTCGAACCCGCCGGCAAGGGCCGGACCCTGAATCGCGGCGATCACCGGCTTGCTGCGGCGCCGGCTGACAAAGCCGCCCAGACGGCCGGGGCCGAACAGGATCGCCTCGGCCTCGCCACTGACGAAGGCTTTCAGATCCATGCCGGCGCAAAAGACCGGGCCGGCCCCGGTCAGGACCGCGACCCGCAGCGCAGGGTCGCGCTCGAATTCGTCGAAGGCGGCGCGCAGCCCCGCGCTGGTTTCGGCGTCAATCGCGTTTCGCTGGTCGGGGCGGTTCAGGGTGACGATGGCGACGGCGCCCTCGCGCCGGAGCAGGACCTTGTTCTCAGCGCTCATGGGCCGGACCTTTCGCATGATTTTCGGCGGCGCCGTGCAGGGCATCCGCCCGGGCCTCGGCCTCGGCCATCTCGCGCAGCCTTGCGCGGATGATCTTGCCGGTGGTCGTCATCGGCATGGCTTCGATGAAACGCACGACGCGGGGATATTCATAGGCCGCCAGACGGGATTTCACATGCCCGGCAATCTCGGCGGCCAACGCGTCCGAGGGCCGGAAGCCCTCGCTCAGGACCACATAGGCTGCGACCACGAAGCCGCGCAGCGCATCGGGCTTGCCGACCACGCCGGCCAGATGGACGGCCTCATGGGCGATCAGGCAATCCTCGATCTCGGCCGGGCCGATCCGGTAGCCGGCCGAGCTGATCACATCATCGTCGCGCCCGACAAATTGCAGCCAGCCATCGGCATCCTTCACGCCCCGGTCGCCGGTCAGCAGCCAGCGCCCTTCGGGACCGTCGACGAATTTCTCCGCCGTGGCCTCGGGCTTGTTCCAATAGCCAAGGAATATCACCGGGTCAGGCGCGCCGACGGCGATGGCGCCCTCGGTCCCGGCGGTCTGCACGGCGCCGGTCTGGGGATCGACGATCTCGACCGCATGGCCCGGAACGGCGCGGCCCATCATGCCCGGTCGCGGCGGCTCAAGCGCCGAGCAACTGGAGACGACCATATTGCATTCCGTCTGCCCGTAGAATTCGTTGATCGTGGTCCCGAAGACCTCCTGCCCCCAGCGGGTCAGTTCCTTGCCCAGCGTCTCGCCGCCACTGGCCACCGAGCGCAGCTTCAGCCCGTATCCGGCTGCATCCGGCAGCTGGCGCATGATCTTGAGCGCGGTGGGCGGCAGAAAGACATTGCGGATGCGATAGGTCTTCATCAGTTCAAAGGCGGTCTCGGCCTGGAATTTGGCAAAGCGGCAGGCGACGACCGGAATGCCGTGATGCAGCGCCGGCATCAGCACATCCAGCAACCCGCCGATCCAGGCCCAGTCGGCCGGCGTCCAGAACCGGTCATCGGGAAAGGGCAGGAAATTATGGCTGACCTCGACCCCCGGCAGATGCCCGAGCAGGACCCGATGCGCATGCAGCGCGCCCTTTGGGTTGCCGGTCGTGCCCGAGGTATAGATCAGGATCGCCGGATCATCGGCCCGGGTCGGGCAGGGGGTATAGTCCCGACCCTGCCGGTCGCACAGCGCATGAAAGGGGATGGTGCCATCGCCGTCCCCAGCGTCCGCGTCGATGGAAATGACGAATTCCAGATCGGCAAGCTGGTCGCGGATCAGCGCCAGCTTGCGCGCGCCTTCGGCATTGGTGATCACCGCTTTCGCGCCGGAATCGCGCAGCCGGTGCAGCAGGGCCTCTTCGCCGAAGAGCGTGAACAGCGGGATCGAGACGCAGCCCATCTTGAGCACCGCGATATGGGTCAGCGCGGTCTCAAGACCCTGAGGCAGCAGAACCCCGACCCGGTCGCCGACCGCATCGCCACGGCGGATGCCCAGATCCGTCAGCGCATTGGCAAGCTGGTTCGAGCGGTTCTGCAGATCCAGAAAGCTGTATTCCCGGCTGTCGCCCTGCGGATCGACATCGATCAGCGCCAGACGCTCGGGCTGCGTCTTTGCCCATTTGTCACAGATATCGACGCCGATATTGTAGAATTCGGGGACATCCCATGCAAAATCCCGGCAGAGTTCGGCATGGCTCGTTGCGGTTCCGATCATTCCTGTGCTCCTCCTCGGGTCCAAGCGGTATCAGCCCGCGCCGCCGCGCGCCAGACAGCGCCCTTTGTCCGCCCGCTTCAGGCGGGGTCGCGCGCCCTTGGACTGGACATCCGGCGATATGCCATGTTCGATGCCGTGACAACTTGGAGGATACTGATGCGTCATGGAATTTTGATTGCGCTTTTGCTGGCCGGCCCCGCCGCCGCCTATGATCAACTCGTTGAAAAAAAAGAGTTTACGCTTCAAAACTACCAGACCCGAAACGGCGAGACCGTGCCCGAGATGCGTCTGGGCTATGAGACCTATGGCACGCTGAACGAGGCCAGGGACAATGCGATCCTGATCCCGCATTTCTTCAGCGGCAACAGCCATGCGGCGGGGAAATACAGCGCCGATGACAAGGCGCCGGGTTACTGGGACGCGATCATCGGCGCCGGCAAGCCGATCGACACCGACAAGTGGTTCGTCGTCTCGGTCGATACGCCGGTCAATCTGGGCGCAAAGGATCCGAAGGTGATCACCACCGGCCCGGCGACGATCAATCCGGCAACCGGCAAGCCCTGGGGCATGGATTTTCCGATCATGACGATCGGCGATTTCGTCGACACCCAAAAGGGCCTGATGGATCAGCTTGGGATCCAGAAATGGCACGCGGTCATGGGTGCCTCGATGGGCGGGTTGCAAAGCTTTGAATGGGCGGCGCGCTATCCCGACAGGCTTGAGCGGGTGATCCCGGTCATCTCGTCAGGCTGGGCGGATGCCGATCTGATCGCCTGGCTGGATGTCTGGGCCTCGCCGATCCGGCTGGACCCGAACTGGAACGGCGGCGACTATTATGGCGGCGCCGCGCCCGATGCCGGGCTGGCGCAGGCGCTGAAGGTGGTGACGCTGCAGGCCAACTCGGCCGAATGGACGAATGGCAGCTTTGGCCGCAACTGGGCCGAGGAGGAGGCGGATCCGGGCAAAAGCTGGGACAACGGCTTCAAGGTGGTGGCGACGCTGGACGGGGCAGGGGCGGCGCGGGCGGCCATTTCGGATGCGAACCACCTGCTCTATCTGGTCCGCGCCAACCAGCTTTACGTGGCCGGCCACCCCGAGGGCAGCCTCTATCAGGGTCTGCTGAATATCGACGTGCCGGTGATGCTGATCCATAGCGACGAGGATCTGGTTTTCCCCGGCGACGCGGTGCGCGAAACCGGCGCGATCATCAAATCGGACGGCACTCCGGTCCAGTTCGTCGAGTTGCAGGGCACGCGCGGGCATCTGGACGGAGTCGTCGCAATCGCTCAGGCCGGCGAGGCAATCCGGGCCTTCATCGAGGCCGAATGACGCCCGGCGCGCGTCAGACCAGTTCGGTCGGACCGCCATAGACGGCGACCAGCGGGTCGGCGGTCAGCAGGATCATGCCCTCGGCCGTGGCCTGCACGACCAGCATCCGGTCGAACGGGTCGCTATGCAGCGGCGGCAGATTGGCAAGGCCCAGGCAATGCCGCCCCTCGACCGGCAATTCCTGATAGCCGTTCGACAGCAGGCCGGCCCGCAGCACACCCGGATCGACCCGGAAATCGGGTCGGTCCAGCGCGCGTTTGATCGTCACTTCCCAGATCGAGGCGGCGCTGAACCACAGGACATTGGCCGGGTCCAGGAGCCGCTTCGCGGTCGCGGGCGCGATACGCTCGGCGGCGAATGCCGACCATAGCAGCAGATGCGTGTCCAGGAGCAGGTTCACGCGTCCCGCCCGCCCTCGAACAGGGTCTGGATGTCATCGGCCGCCATCTGGTCGAAATCGTCGGGCACCTCGAACTGGCCCTGCAGAAAGCCCAGCCGGCGCGGCGGAGCGTCATCCAGCCGCATGACCTTGACCAGAGGCTTGCCGGCGCGGGCGATGATGAAGCCTTCGCCGGCGGCTGCGGCCTCGACCAGCCTGGAAAGATGGGTCTTGGCCTCGTGCATGTTCACGGTTTTCATCGGCGCCCTCCTGGTCCGGTCAGATTAGTCCGACTAACTTAGTCCGGTCGGGGATTCCGATCAAGGGGACGTCGTCTCACCCATCACCGTGGCGATCACAGCCAGACAATCGCCCGATTGCACCAACCCGGGGAAATGCCGCGCGGCAAGGATGCCGTCGCGATGGGCAAGCACCGTTTCGGGCGCGACCCCGCTGCGGTCGGGCGGCCAGATCTGCGCCAGCGGCTGGCCCGTGCGCAGCATGTCGCCCAGATCGGCCAGCGGCTGCAGCAGCCCGTCGCGGCTGGCAAAGTGAAAGCAATCGCTCTCGGGCATGTCCAGCATGATGCCGGGACCGGCCTGCACCGCGCCGGGCAGGATGCCGGCATGGCGCAGCAGGTTCAGCGCCCCCCGGATCGCGATTCCGGCCGAGCGCGCGGTCGCGGTGCCGCCGCCGCCCAGCTCGGTGGTGACAAAGACCTTGCCCTGCGCCTCGACCGCGGTGTCGAACATGCCGACCGCGTCGATTTCCAGCATCATCATCGAATAGGGCGCGCCGAATGCCCGCATGGCGGCGACGCAGGCCGCCTGCTGATCCTTGTCGGGCAGTTCATGCGCGGCGGCATAGGGCAGGAAATCCAGCGTCTTGCCGCCCGAGTGGTAGTCCAGCACGATATCCGCCACCGGCACCAGCACGTCATTGATGTAATTGGCGATCTTCTGGCTGGGACTGCCATCGGGACAGCCCGGAAAGGCGCGGTTCAGGTTCACCGCGTCAATGGGGCTGACCCGGGTGCCGGCGCGAAAGGCGGGGTAGTTCATATAGGGCAGGATGATGATCCGGCCCGAGACCTCGGCCGGCTCGATCTGCCATGCCAGTTGCTGCAGCGCGATCGGGCCCTCGTATTCGTCGCCGTGATTGCCCCCGGTCAGCAAGGCCGTCGGGCCGCTGCCATTGGCGATCACCGTCAGCGGGATCATCACATTGCCCCATGCGCTGTCATTGCGCGAATAGGGCAGGCGCAGGAAGCCATGCGCCTTGCCGGGCGCGTCCAGCGGGATCGTCGGGCGGATCGGGTTCATGACTTGACCAGCATCTTGCGGGGCAGGTTGCAAAGCAGCTCGGGCGCGCCGTCGGTGATGATGATCGACTCGGTCGTCTCATAGCCCCAGTTTTCCATCCACAGGCCGGTCATGAAATGAAAGGTCATGCCCGGTCGCAGCTCGCTGCGGTCGCCACGACGCAGCGACATGGTGCGCTCGCCCCAGTCGGGGGGGTAGGACAGGCCGATGGGATAGCCGGTGCGGTTGTCCTTGACGAGGCCGTGGTGCTCAAGAACGGTGAAGAAGGCGGCGGCGATATCTTCGCAGGTATTGCCGGCGCGGGCGGCGGCCAGCCCGGCCTCCATCCCCTCCAGCACGGCTTTTTCGGCCTCGATCATTTCGGCCGGAGGCTTGCCCAGAAAGATCGTGCGCGACAGCGGGCAGTGATAGCGCTGATAGCAGCCGGCGATTTCAAAGAAGGTGCCCTCGTCGGGTTTCATCGGCAGGTCATCCCAGGTCAGATGCGGCGCGGCGGCATCGGGGCCCGAGGGCAGCAGGGGCACGATGGCCGGATAATCGCCGCCATGGCCGGTGGCGCCGTCAAAGCGCAGGCCCGCATCATAGATTTCGGCGACCAGATCGCATTTGCGCATCCCCACCTCGACCTTGTCGGCGATGCGGCGGTGCATGCGCTCGACGATGCGGGCGGCCTTGCGCATATAGGCCAGCTCCTCAGCGGATTTGACAGCGCGCTGCCAGTTCACAAGGCCGGTGGCGTCCTGAATGCGGGCATCGGGCAAGCCGGCCAGCAGGCAGCCATGGGCCTTGGCGGAATACCAGTAATTGTCCATCTCGACCCCGATCCGGCCCTGATGCCAGCCGCGGTCGGTCAGCTGCGCCGACAGGTATTCCATCGGGTGGCGCTCGGCCGATTGGACGTAATGGTCGGGATAGCCGATGATGCGGTCCTCGGACATCCAGACGGTGCGCAGCGCGCCATTGCCGTCCTGACCGCGCCCGAACCAGACCGGATCGCCGGTCGGCCCGACGATCACGCATTGATGGACATAGAATGACCAGCCGTCATAGCCGGTCAGCCATGCCATGTTCGAAGGGTCGCTGACGATCAGCAGATCGAGGCCCTGCTGTTCCATGCGCGCGCGCGTCTGGCGCAGGCGGCGCTGGTATTCGGCGGTCGAGAAGCGTTCGGGGGTCCTTTGCAGTTCGGGCATTCAGGCCTCATCTGAAAACGCGGCAAGCGCGTGGGTGGCGATGGCGGTATCCTGCACGCCGGTCCCGGTCAGGTCGGCGATGGTGATCTGGTCGGGCGCGCTGCGACCGGGGCGCAACCCGGCGGCGATCTGGCCCAGTTCGCAACTCGCGCCCTCGTCCGGGGCAAGGCCCGCCGCCAGCGCCGCGCGCAATTCGCCCATCAGCCGCGTCTGGCTGAGCCGGTCGGCGACGTATAGATCGGCGCGGCTGAGGCAATGCGGATCAAGTTCGTTCTTGCCGGGCTGGTCGCTGCCCATGGCGGTGACATGCTGGCCGGGGCGCAGCCATTCGGCGCGCAGGATGGGCGCGTTCGCGGGCGTCGTCGTCACGATGATATCTGCGCCTGCGGCGGCGCGCTCGGGGTCGGGTTCGGCCCGGACCTGCAAGTCGGGCGCGTCCAGATCGGCGGCCAGCGCCTGCGCGCGGGCGAGATCGCGGGCCCAGATCACTGCCTGCGAGATCGGGCGCACCAGCCGCAGCGCCTTGAGTTGCATCCGTGCCTGAACCCCGGCGGCGAAGATAGCTGCGCACGTGCTGTCGGGGCGCGACAGCTGGCGCGCCGCCACGCCACCGGCAGCGGCGGTCCTGACATCGGTCAGATAGCCATTGTCCAGCAGCAC
>JAGPGI010000139.1 GCA_018056045.1 Paracoccus sp. (in: a-proteobacteria) | reverse complement strand
GCACTGGACATATACGCAGGCCCTGCAAGATCGCTTTCCGGCGGCGCAGGTCGATACGGACCGGCTGATTATCGACGGCGGTGACATAATCTCGGCAGGCGGTCTGATGTCCTGGACCGATCTGGGACTGAAGCTTGTTGACCGTTTCCTTGGTCCTTCGGTCATGCTGGAAACAGCGCAGATCCTGCTCCTTGACCCGCCTGGACGAGAGCAACGGTTCTACAGCTCATTCGCTCCGCGCCTGAACCACGGCGATGCTGCAATTCTGCGGGTCCAGCACTGGATGCAGGCCAATCGCGGAAAGGAGGCCGCGCTTGCTGTGCTGGCCAGCCATGCCGGTCTGGAGCAGCGGACCTTCCTGCGGCGGTTCCAGAAAGCCACGGGGCTTACCTCGACCGATTACGCGCAGAGATTGCGTGTCAATCGTGCGCGCGAACTACTGCAATTCAGCCAACAGCCAGTGGACGCCATAGCCTGGGAGGTCGGCTACCGAGACACGGCAGCCTTCCGCAAGGTGTTCCACCGTGTCGTCGGCCTGACGCCAGGTGAATTCCGTCAGCGGTTCCATGCATGAAGCCGCGAGAACACCGCCACCGCTACGCGCCGTTCGGCCAGCGCACCCAGCGGCTGCGCCTCTTGCGCGTTGCGGCTCTGTTCCCGTCGATGGCGATTGACGCAAGGACCGAAGTTTTGGCGGGGTTGAAACTCAGGACATTGGAAAGGCGAGGAAAAATCCGACCGAACCGAAATCGGCGAGGTTCGCCCGAACAGAGACGGAGCGCCGTTCAGAGCCCGGAACGGGCCTGGCGCGCGGTCTCAAAGGTTCGCATGGGGGAGACAAAGCCCTTTGAAAACACGACTATTTCCGCGCCGCGATGGGCGCCTGTCTGTGTTCGCAACAGGGATGATGGCGGACAGTGAGGGATTCGAACCCTCGAGACGGTTCCCCGCCTACACACTTTCCAGGCGTGCGCCTTCGACCACTCGGCCAACTGTCCGTGGCGGCCCGTCTAGCGTGACGGAACGCGCTGTGCAAGCCGCTGTTCGCTCAAAGCTTGGAAATCCGCTTCTGCAATTCGGCCAACTGGCGACGGATCTCGGTCATGTCCTCGGCTTCGGCCGGTTTCTTGCCCGCACGGCGCGTGGCCGGAGCCTCGGCCTCTTCCTCGGGCTCGGGGCTGCTGCTGCCGGGCCAACCCGATGACATCGCCTTCAGAAACAGCCGCTGCTGGCGCTGAAGCGCCTCAAATCCCGGCATCGAGGACATCGGGTTCGGAAAGGTCGAGAGATTCTCCATCATCTTCGACTGCCCGTCGCGCAGCATCTCGAAGCTGGCCGCCAGAAACTGTGGGACCACCGATTGCGCCTGCGTGGTGTAGCTGCGCACCAGATCGACCAGAACCTCGATCGGCAGCACACTCTCGCCCCTGCCCTCATGCTCGGCAATGATCTGCAGAAGATACTGGCGCGTCAGGTCATCCCCGGTCTTCAGATCGACGATCCGGACCTGACGGCCAGCACGGATGAACCCGGCAATATCGTCCAGAGTCACATAGTCGCTGGTCTCGGTATTGTAGAGGCGACGGCTCGCATAGCGCTTGATCAGAAGCGGTGTCGTGTTCTCAGCCTCAGCCATGGATCCTCCGGGAATGCATTTGCAGCATGATGGGAAATACACCGCAGAAATGCAAAGAAAATCGCCATGCTGGACGGCGGCACCCTGCGGCGCGCCGCATCGCAGAAATACCGGCATGAAAAAGGGGGATGGTTGCCCATCCCCCTTTTCCGAATTCGACCAGTCCTGAAAATCAGGCTTTGGCGGTCGCCGCGGTCGCCGAGCTGGCGGCGGCGGTGGCTTTTTTCACGGCAGCCTGGGTCTCGCGGGTCGCTTTTTCAGCGGCTTTCTGAGTTTCCGAAGCCAGGTCCTTGCCAGCGGTCAGCATCAGGTCGACGGTGTCCATCTGAACTTTTTTCGCAACTTCGGCGAAGGCAGCCATGTGCTCGGCAGCCATTTCGGCAGCGGCAGTGGTGAAGTCGCTGACGGCTTTGGCGTATTCGGCCGGCTCTTCTTTCGAAGCGGTCAGCTCACCCATGCGGGCGATGGTGTCTTTGGCCCACTGCGACGAAATCTCGGTCGAACGCTCAGCGGCGGCCAGAGCAACCTTGGCCATTTTCTCGCCCAGAGCGGTTTGCGATTTGAAGGCGTCCTGGAACGACGAGGTGTCGACCGGGAATTTCGCCATCACTTCTTGCAGGGTCTTGGTGAAGTCGGGGGTCTTAGCCATTTGCTCTCTCCTTGGTCGGCGCGTAGCTTGAGCACCGGTTTAATTGAACTGACCCCGATATACTTTCTGCACCGCAGCATTGCAAGGGACTTTCGCTGCGATGCAGAAAAATTTCTTCACTGCCGCTCGTGGACATATTGTCCGGGCGCCGGGCCAAGCCCCTCGCCGGGATCGCGGGCCGCGACCATGCCGCCCGCGCGCTTGGCCAGCCAGTCGCCCCAGCGTTCCCACCAGCTGCCCTCATGGTGCCGGGCCTGATCGCGCCAGGCCTGCCAGCCATCCGCAAAACCCGCATCCGAGGTGTAATGGCCGTATTTCCTTTTGCTGGGCGGGTTGATGATGCCGGCGATATGGCCGGATTCCGACAGGATGAAGGTCTTGTCCCGGGATGCCATCTGGGCGACGCCACGCCAGCTGTCGGTGGCCGGCGCGATATGATCGGTCTCGCAGGCAATGGCGCAAAGCGGCACGTCCACGTCGCGGATATGCAGGCGCTTGCCCATGACCTCGAATCCCTCGCCCACGAAGGTGTTCTGCTGGCACAGGCGGCGCAGGTATTCGACCGCCATCCGCCCCGGCAGATTGGTGCCGTCGCCGTTCCAGAACAGCAGATCGAAGGCCGGCGGCGTCTCGCCCAGCATATAGCTGCGAATCGCCGGCCCCCAGACCAGATCATTGGCGCGCAGAAAGCTGAAGGTCCGCGTCATCAGATGCGAGCTCAGCATGCCGGCGCGTGCGACCTCATCCTCGATGCCGGCGACGAAATCGTCCTGCAGATAGGCGGTGAATTCGCCCTGATCCGAGAAATCGGTCAGCGTGGTAAAGAAGGTGGCCGAGTTCACCCGGTCGTCGCCGCGCTGTTTCAAAAGCGACAGCGTCAGCGACAGCGTGGTGCCGGCGATGCAATAGCCGACGGCATTCAGCTTGGGCTGGTCGGTCAGGTCCAGCACCCGGTCCATGATCTCGACATAGGATGCAACGTAATCGTCCATGCCGGTATCGGCATAGCTGGCATCGGGGTTTTTCCAGGCCACGACGAACAGCGTATAGCCCTGATCGACGATCCACTTGATCAGGCTGTTCTGCGGCTTCAGGTCCAGAATGTAGAACTTGTTGATCCATGGCGGAAAGATCACCAGCGGCAGCTCATGGACCTGCGCGGTGGTGGGCTTGTACTGGATCAGCTCGTAAAGCGGCTTGCGGGCGACCACGGTGCCCTCGGTCGTGCCGATATTCTCGCCGACGCGGAAGGCATCGCGATCAGCCAGCGAGACGATCAGCTCGCCGCCGCTGCCCTCGATGTCGCGGACCAGATTTTCCAGACCCTTGACCAGACTTTCGCCCTCGGTCTCCAGCGCCTTTTCCAGCGCATCCGGGTTGGTGGCCAGAAAGTTCGTCGGCGCCATCATGTCGATCATCTGGCGGGTGAACCACTCGATCCGGCGGCGGTCCGACATGCCGGGCAGGTCGAGCGCGCTGGCCGCATCCTCCAGCGCCTGCGCATTGATCTGATACTGGCGCTTGATGAAGTTGAAGAATGGATGGCTTTCCCAAAGCGGGTTCGAGAAGCGGCGGTCCCTCGGCCCTTCGCTGGCCGGCGCCTGCAATCCGCCCCGCGCCAGCGCGGCCTGCGCCTCGGCGAAATGGCGCAGGGTCTCGCCCCAATAGCTGACCTGCTGGCCAAGCACGCGTTCGGGCTGTTCGGCCAGAAGCTTCATCCAGGCGGTGGCGGCGGTGGTAAAGAGTTCGGGTCCGGGTGCCTCGACGCCGGGGCTGCGCTGCTGGCGCTGCGCAAGCGCGCTGATCAGCCGCTGGGTAAGCGATTCAATCCGCTCGATATTCATCGCCAGTTGTTCGGGCAGCCGGCTGTCGGCGCCAAACGCCGCCTCGGCAAATGCGACCGAACGCTCGGTCGCGCCGGCAACCGTGGCGGCCGAGGGCTGGGCAGCAGCGGCATCGCCTGCAGCCGATCCGGCACCGGTGGATTTTGCGGCCTCTGGTTTCGACGCCGCTTTCGATCCAGCTTTCGGTGCGGCGCGCTTGGACGCGGGCGGAGGCGAAGCCTTCGGCGTTGCGGCTCCGGCCGGGCGCAGCGCGGCGTCGGCGGCATCCAGCGCGGCGGCATCAGGCTTGGCGGTATCTGACCGGGCGGACTTGGCCTTGGCCGAGACCTTGCGATGCGTGCCGGTGCGGGTATCGCTGCGCGCCGCAGCCCGCGCCCGCGCCGCGGCGCTGCGCGACGAGGTCTTGGCCGCAGCCTCACGGCCCGCGGGCTTGGTCGGCGCAGCCGCCGGTTTTGCAGCAGGCTTTGCATCCGGTTTTACTGCGGGTTTTCCTGCGGGTTTTCCTGCGGGTTTTCCTGCGGATTTCCCGGTCGCGGTCTTGGCGGCCTCCTTGGCGCCTCCCCGTGCGGGCCTGGCCGGATCGGCGGTCGGCACCGCCGCTTTCACGGCCTTGTCAGCGGGCGGTTTCGCGGTCGGTTTACTAGCCCGGCGCCGCGCCGGCTTGGCAGGAGTTTCGGCAACAGATTCGTCCTGCGTGGTATCGTTCTTGCGCGCCATAATTGACATTCCTCCGCTGACCGTAAATTCATTATGCCCAGCACTACTCACAGGTAAAGCCGTGTCCTGCTCCGGCGCGCCCAAAACGAGAAGGTTACAATGGCGACTTACAAAGGCCTCAAAGGGATCATCTCATACGACGCTATGGAGACGATCCGTAACACGAATGAATGGATGGGCGCCAGCGCGCGTGCTCTCGGTTCCTACCCCGCCTTCGCCCTGATTCCCAACCCCATGTTCAAGCTGATGTCCGCCTGGGGCCGGGTGACCGAGCGCAGCTTCGCGCGCATGGTGATCAAGCCGGACTGGGAAATCCCCGCCGTCGTCTCCGAGGACGGTCAGGACCACATCGTCTATATCGAACCCGAGATCAAACGCCCCTTTGGCGATCTGCTGCATTTCCGCGTCGCCCGCCGCGACCCGATGCCGCGCAAGGTGCTGCTGGTGGCGCCGATGTCGGGCCATTACGCGACGCTGCTGCGCTCGACGGTGACGTCGCTGCTGCCCGATTGCGACGTCTATATCACCGACTGGCACAATGCCCGCGACATCCCGGTCAGCTGCGGCAAGTTCGACATCGAGGATTACACCCAGTATGTGATGGATTTCATCCGTCACCTCGGCCCCGACACCAACGTGATCGCCGTCTGCCAGCCGGCACCGCTGACGCTGGCCGCGACCGCGCTTCTGGCCGCCGAGGACCCCGAGGCCCAGCCGCGCTCGCTGATCCTGATCGGCGGCCCGATCGACCCCGACGCAGCCGCGACCGAGGTCACCGATTTCGGCAACCGCCTGACCATGGGCGAGCTGGACTACCTGATGATCCAGCAGGTCGGCTTCAAGTTCCGCGGCGCCGGCCGCATGGTCTATCCGGGGCTGGCTCAGCTTTCCTCCTTCATCGCCATGAACGCCGAGACCCACGCGAAAGCCTTCCTCGACAAGATCTTCGCCGAGGCCCGCGGCGAGGGCTCCGAGGGCGACAAGCACAACCGCTTCTATGACGAATATCTGGCGGTCATGGACATGACGGCAGAGTTCTACCTCTCGACGGTCGAGCGCATCTTCAAGGAACGCGAGATCGCCCAGAACCGCTTCACCGTAAACGGCAAGACCGTGGATATCGGCAAGATCACCAATGTCGCGGTGATGACGGTCGAGGGCGGCAATGACGACATCTCGGCCCCCGGCCAATGCGTCGCGGCGCTTGACCTGTGCACCGGCGTGCCGGCGAAACGAAAGACCCAGCATCTCGAGCCGGGCGCCGGCCATTACGGCATCTTTGCCGGGAAAAGCTGGCGGCTGAACATCCGTCCGCTGGTGCTTGACTTCATGGACGAGGCCGCAGACCCGGCTGCCCCGACCCGCCGTCGCCGCAAGGGCCCGCAACCGGTCAATCTCACCGCTACGCCCGTGGACGAACACGACAGCAAGATCGCCATCTGATCTGATCGCCTCGCGGTCGTTTCGCAAGGATCGGTCGTTTCGCAAGGATGCAGGGCGCGGCCAGTTGGCCGCGCCCTGATCATGTCAGAGCCGCGCCAGAACCTCGTCCACGGCGGCCGCGATCAATCCAAGGCACTCGCCATCCGAAAAGCGGTGATCCGCGCCCTTGACCAGCGTCAGCCGCATATCCTTGCCCGTGGCATGGGCGATCAGGTCGGTCGCCCAAAGGACCGGCACATCCGCATCGGCGGTTCCCTGCAGCATGCGTACCGGGAAGGGCAGATCCAGCGGCGCCTGCAACAGCAGATGGTCGCGGCCATCCTCGATCAGCTTGCGGGTGATGATATAGGGCTCGCCATAATCGCTGGGCCGCAAAAGCCGGCCCTCGCGCATCAGCTTGGCCTGTTCCAGCTCGGAAAACCCGGCCCAGAAGCCGCGCTCGGTAAAATCGGGCGCGGCGGCGACCGTCACCAGCCCGGCGATACGCCCGGGCAGCGACCGCGCCAGCAACAGGCTGATCCAGCCCCCCATCGAGGAGCCGACCAGCACCTGTGGCCCTTCGGTCAGAGCCTCGACGACCGCCATGGCATCGGCAAACCACTCGCCGATACAGCCAGCCTCAAAGGCGCCAGACGATTCGCCATGACCCGAATAGTCGAAACGCAGGAACGGCAAGCCCTGCACCCGCGCCCATTCCTCAAGGAATAACGCCTTGGTGCCCTGCATATCCGACCTGAATCCACCCAGAAACACGACACCGGGCCCGATACCATCCAGCCGGTTATAGGCGATCCGCCGGCCCTGCGGCCCGTCCAGAAATTCTGTCATTCTTTCATGCCCAAATATCCTGCGGGGGAGTCGCGTCACGCGACGGGTGCG
>JAGPGI010000138.1 GCA_018056045.1 Paracoccus sp. (in: a-proteobacteria) | reverse complement strand
GCACAGCACCGTCACCTCGGGCAGCTTGCGGCCCTGCGGCCGGTTCGGCAGGACCTTTGCGGCGATATAATCCAGCCGGTCGGCCGAGGTATGCTCGGACATGATCTTGCGCAGCGCCGCCAGCCGCAGCCGGGCCGCGCCATTCTCGCTTTCGGTCAAGGCGCGGAACCGGCGGGTGACCTCGCCGCAATCATCCGAGGAGATCACCAGATCGCCGAACATGATCCGCAAGCCGCGGGAATAGTTGCTGATCGTCACCGTGTTCGAGGCCAAGAGCTCATAGACGCGGCGGGCGAACATGCTTTGCGACTGTTTGACCGAGTTCAGGTTGATCGCATAGCGATAGCCCTTATAGGCCACGTCGATCCGGTCCGGGGGCAATGTGCCGACGATAAAGGGCTGGAAGGAATCCGGAAAGGCGTAGTTGGGATCATCCTTGCCATAGTTGCGGTCAAAGATGTCCAGCGATTTCAGCGTCGGCAGGCCGGCGGTGAAGTTTTCCAGATCCCGCGTCCGCTCGGGATAACGCGTGTAATAGGCGCCGGCGAAATTGATCGCGTCCTTGCGCTCGAAGGTCTCGATCGGGTTGTGGATCCGGGGCTGGCAGGCAAAGGGAAGCAGCCAGACCCGGTCGTGATCCAGCGCCCGCCGATACAGGTGGATACAGTCGATATCCGTGGTGAAAACCGCATCGAAAAGCTTGGCCGTGCTGAGGAAGGTCGCGTAATGGACCGGATCTTCCTTGTTCCAGAACACGGTCGGCACCTCGTTCTGGCGGCACCATGCCACCAGATCGTGCAATTCCTGGCTGCGATGCCCGATCTTGCGGTCCCAGCTGTCATTCTTGCCGCGCCAGGCGGATTCGACGAACAGGAAATCCGGGCGGAAATCGCCGATCTCCTGGCGCCAGTTGCCGGCCGTCAGCTCCTGGATCTCGGCCTCGGGGGCGTAGCAGGTCAGCGTGAAGCCGTCCATGATCGCGGCGATGCGCAGATTGCGGCGCGGCGCGGCCAGAAGCGCCTCGACGCCGGGCGCCCCCTCGGGCAGATCCAGCGGGCGCGGCGGCTCATAGTCCGGCCGGAACAGCGGGGCCGTGATGGCCGGGGGACGGGGAACCTCAGCCGTGGAAGCGGCGGCGACAGGCATATCGGCCGGCATCGGCGATGCCAGCGCCGGCAAGGGCGCGGGTTGCGGCAGACGGATGGGCGCGGGATTGGGATCGGGGCGCGAGCGCATGACGCGCGCCAGCCGCAGGGGCATGGCGATCAGGCCCCGGATCGAGCCGCCGCCGTCGCGCAGCGCCTCGCCCGCGCGATAGGTCCGGCTGCCGACCAGCGCGACCAGCTTGGTCTGCATCTTGGTGTTCTGCCCCTGCGCCTCGCGCAGCCGGCGTTCGGTCATGGTCAGGGCGCTGCGCAGGCGCGCCGCCGCCCCCTCAAGAACGGTCGCCTGCTTGCTGGCCTTGGCCTGCAGATCGTCATTCTGCTGGCGTGCCCGGCCCAGGGCCGTCTCGAGCGTCCGGTTCTGCCCGGCCAGATCCGCCTGCTTTCGGCCCAGATCGGCCAGCGCCGCGGCATGATCCTTTTGCAGCCGCTCAAGCTCCTGGGCATGGGCGGCCTTTGTCGCCGCGAGCGTTTTCACGCTGGCGGCCAGTTCCTCGCGGGTATTGCGGGACTCGGTCTCGGCACGGACCCGGTCGCCCTTTGCGGTCTCGGCGATCTGGCTGGCCAGCTGCAGGCTTTTGGCGCGCTCGGCCAGCTGATGGCTGGCGACGCGGTATTTCGCGTTCACCTCGTTCAGATTGACCCGCAGCTTGCGCAATTCGTCGGTGTTGCGATAGGACTCCAGCGCCTCGCGGACCCGCATCTGCTCGATCCGGTCCTGCTTGCTGGCCAGAGCGTCGGGCAGGAACAGATGCGTCGCGGTGGCGTTGAACGTATCCCAGTAATGGTAGTTATGTTCGCGCATGAAGCGCATGAGCCGGCGGAACTCGGTCTCGGTGGCGCATTCGACATAAAGGATCGGCTGGTCGCGGCCGATCATCTGCAGGGCGCCCTGCAGCACATCCATCTCCATGCCCTCGACATCGATCTTGATCGCCCGGACCTTCTTGCGGAAGTCCTGCTCGTCCAGCGTCACGACCTCGATCTCGCCCTCGCCAAGGGCCAGCTGCTGGCTGCCGAGATTGGCGGCGATCTCTGCCGCGAAATGGGCGACGGTCGACCGGGCCCCGACCCCCAGGCTGCGCACCGACAGCTTCTTGCCCAGCCGGTTCAGCCGCGCACTTTCGGACAGGGCATCAGACAGATGCCGGTTCGGCTCATAGGAGACGACCCGGCAACCGGCGACGGCGGCCAGATAAAGGCTGTGATTGCCGATATTGGCGCCCACATCCAGCACCAGATCGCCCGCCGACAGCCGGTCGCCCATATCCTGCAGCATCTCAAGCTCATAGGGCTTGCGCTGCTCGGCAATGAATTTCTGGATATAGTCCGATCCGCTGTCGGGCAGGACGATGCGGTATGAGATCTCGTCGCAGGCCAGCTCGATAACGGTGCCTTCCGGCGCTGCATTCGCTTGCGCGGTCTCGGGGGAGTTTTCGGTCATGTCGTGGCTCTGGCAAAGGGGTTCGTATCGGCACAGGCAGAGGGACGGCGCGGCCGGTCTTCGGCATGTTCCCGAAGCTGCAAGATGGCCTGGTCGTAAAAACCCTGTGCATAGTGAAAGGGGGCAAGACCCCATTTATGGCCCGGATCGGCCTGCAAAAGCGCCTCGGGATAGGTCAGCCAGCGGGCTTCGGGCAGGGTCAGCTCGATATGGTCGTGCATCCAGGAAAGCATGCCATTCAGCGCGGCCCGCTTCGCGGCGGCAGGATGCTCCAGCGCCTGCCCCGCGATGGTGCGATCGGCCCAGCCGACCTGATTGACGACGACCTTGTCGCGCAGTTTCAGCCGGTCCAGTTCGGTCAGCAGACGCTGCCAGCCGGCCAGCCACAGCCGGCGCTTTTCCTTGCTGGTGCTGGTGATCCGCCCGCGCCGGGGCGGTTTGCCGGCCACCGCGACATAATCCGACGACAGCGTGAGCAGCCCGCCATCCTTGGTGCGCAGCACATCGAAACGATCGTCGATGAAATCCAGCAGCAGCAGGTCAAAGGACAGGCTTTCCAGCTTCGTCCAGAAGCTTTTGTCCATGTCATAGCTGACGACGCGGCGCTGGAACGGGCTTATGATCTGGTCCAGCGCCACCTGATCGATCGCCGGCGCACCGTTCAGCGAGGCAAGACCGGTGCGCGCGAAATATTCGACGATCTCGAAATCGGATGCGTCGCAAAACTCGAAAATGTCGCGCGATACGCAACTGCCAAGGATCAGCAGCCGGATCTTGCGCCCGGGCTGCATCAGGATTTCCAGGCGCCGCGGGTATCGACCAGCCGATGCGTGACCGGGCGCGTGGCCCGGAACTGGTCGTGATCGACCAGCAGCACGCAGATATCGGCCTCGGCGCTGGCCTGCTGCGCCGAGACGAGCTCGGCCCCGTCCAGCCCGGCGGGCAGCGCATCGACATAGGGTTCGACCACCTGCAGGGCGATCCCCGGCTGAGCGGCCAGTTTCCTTGCGATGGAAAGCGCGGGGCTTTCGCGCAAATCGTCGATATTGGCCTTGAAGGCCAGGCCAAAGCAGGCGACCCGGGGCGTGCCGCCGGGGTTTTCAGACATCCAGTCGGCGATTTCGGCCCGGACCCGGGAAATGACCCATTCGGGCTTGTTGTCGTTCACTTCACGCGCGGTGCGGATGATGCGGGCCTCTTCGGGGGCCTGGGCGACGATGAACCAGGGGTCGATGGCGATGCAATGGCCGCCCACGCCGGGGCCGGGCTGCAGGATGTTCACCCGCGGATGCCGGTTCGCCAGCTGGATCAGTTCCCAGACATCGATGCCCAGCCGGTCGCAGATCAGCGACAATTCATTGGCAAAGGCGATGTTCACGTCGCGAAAGCTGTTTTCGGTCAGCTTGGCCAGTTCGGCGGTGCGGCAATCGGTCTCGATGCATTTGCCGCGCACGGCCAGTTCGTAAAGCTGGCGCGCACGGGTCGCACAGGCCGGGGTCATGCCGCCGATGATGCGGTCATTGGTGACCAGTTCCTCCAGCGCCCGGCCCGGCAGGATGCGTTCGGGGCAATGGGCGATGCGGATATCCGAGGCCTCGCCGGCGGTATGGGGAAAGCTCAGGTCGGGGCGTTCCTCGGCCAGCCATTGCGCCATGCTTTCGGTCGCGCCGACCGGGCTGGTCGATTCCAGGATGACCAGATCGCCGGGCTTCAGCACCGGGGCGATGGTGCGGGCGGCGGATTCGACAAAGCTCAGGTCCGGATCGAGCTTGCCGCCGTTTTCGCGAAACGGCGTCGGCACGGCGATCAGGAAGGCATCGGCCGGCGCGGGGGTGGTCGTGGCGCGCAAAAAGCCCGAGCGGACCACCAGCGACAGCGCCTGATCCAGTCCCGGCTCGACGATATGGGTCTCGCCCGAATTGATCTTGTCCACGGCGCGCTGATCGATGTCGAACCCGATCATCTGGGTGCCGGCCTTGGCAAAGACCACCGCCGTCGGCAGGCCGATATAGCCCAGCCCGACCATGCAAACCGATTGGAAAGGAGGTGTCGTCATTCTTGGTTCCCGGTTCCATATTTCAGCAGCGCTTCGGTGATGCGCGCCACCGCCTTGCCATCCCCGTAGGGGTTATGGGCAAAGCTCATTTCCTCATAGGCGGATCGATCGGTCATGAGCCGCGTCACCCATTCGACGATCCGGTCAGTATCGGTGCCGACCAGCCGGACGGTGCCGGCATCGACGGCTTCGGGCCGTTCGGTGGTGTCGCGCATGACCAGCACGGGCTTGCCCAGCGACGGCGCCTCTTCCTGAATGCCGCCGGAATCCGTCAGGATGATGTCCGAACGCCCCATCAGATAGACAAAGGGCAGATAGTCCAGCGGCTCGATCAGATGGATATTGGCCAGCCCGCCCAGAATGCGCTGGACAGGCTCGCGCACATTCGGGTTCAGGTGCATCGGATAGACGATGTCCAGATCGGGAAAATCCTGCGAGATCCGGCGCAGCGCCTGACAGATGGATTCAAAGCCGCCGCCAAAGCTTTCACGGCGATGCCCGGTCACCAGAAGCACCCGCCGCCCCGGCGACAGAAAGCCGAAACGCTGGGTGAACTGGCGGCTCAGCGCCGCGTCGGCGCCGATCATCGACACGATCTCAAGCAGCGCATCGATGACGGTATTTCCCGTCACCGCGATACGCTCATCGGCCACGCCCTCGGCCAGAAGGCGCTGGCGCGACAGTTCCGTCGGCGCGAAATGCAGCGCGGCAATGGCGCCGACCAGGCGGCGGTTGCCCTCTTCGGGCCAGGGCGAATAAAGATTGCCGGTCCGCAGCCCGGCCTCGACATGCCCGACCGGGATCCGGGCATAATAGGCGGCAAGGGTCGTTGCCAGCGTCGTGGCCGTATCGCCATGCACCAGCACCATGTCGGGGGCCTCGGCCTCGAGCACCGGCTTAAGGCCTTGCAGGATCGTCGCGGTGATCCCGTTCAGGTCCTGGCCGCTGCGCATGATGTCCAGATCATGGTCGGGGACGATGCCGAAAAGCCCGGTGACCTGATCCAGCATCTCGCGGTGCTGGGCGGTCACGCAGACACGGCTTTCAAAACGCGGATCACGGCCAAGCGCCAGAACCAGCGGCGCCATCTTGATGGCCTCGGGGCGCGTACCGAAAACGGACAGAATCTTCACGGGTAGTTTCCGGCTCGATCATTTCTTGCTGTTCAGGGCTATTTACGGATTTGATGCCCGAATAGCCAGCGTCCATTCGCCGGCACCCGCTGGGGTTGAGCGGGATGGCGCCATGGCCACACAGCCAATGCCTGCACGCATAGGCATGCAAAACCGGGCGATCCGGGCAAGGCCAAAAGGGCCAGAACCATATCAGCCCCCTGCGACATCTTGGGCCGATATGGTGTTCGATGACGATCCGGCCCTCTCGATTTCGACCGTTTTCAAGAGCCATGCCGGCCCCCTGCCCGCGCATCCCGAAACAAGCGTTCCGGCCCCTCGAAACGCTCTCTTGAAATTACTCTCGCGAAACCTGCATCATGGGACGAGTTTCAAGAGAAAGCAGAAACCATGCGGATCGGCTATGCCCGGGTGTCCAGCCAGGACCAGAACCCCGACCTGCAGCTTGACGCGCTGCGGGCGGCGGGCTGCAAGCGGATCTTTGTCGAAACGGCCAGCGGCGCGCAGCGCGACCGGCCCGAGCTGGGCGCGGCGCGCGATTACCTGCGGCCGGGCGACACGCTGGTCGTCTGGAAGCTGGACCGGCTGGCGCGTTCGATGAAGCAGCTGATCGAGACCGTCGAGGACATGGTGGCGCGGGGGATCGGCCTGCGCTCGCTGACCGAGGCCATCGACACGACCACGGCGGGCGGAAAGCTGGTCTTTCACATTTTCGGGGCACTGGCCGAATTCGAACGCGCCATCATCCGCGAACGCACCCGCGCCGGCCTTGAAGCGGCCAAGGCGCGCGGCCGGCAGGGTGGTCGCCCGCCAAAACTGACGCCGCAGGATTTGGCGGCGGCCAGGGCGCTGCTTGCGGATGCGTCCTTCACCGTCGCCGAGGTGGCCCGGCGGCTTGGCGTGTCGCCCGCCACGCTTTACCGCCACCTGCCGGCGGCACGGTCGCAGGGGACGCGGCAATGATTGCCCCTCTGCCCTTCGCGGCGTATATTTTCTGAAACGCGTGACGGGGGTGGACGATGACAGAGTCAGCAAAATCCCCCCCGGAAACCCGCGGGCAGAATCCGCCCGTCCGGCTGACCATCGTCCAATACGGAGATTATGCCGAGGCGGCGGCGCGGTTCCAGGCCGGGGGTGCGGCAAACTATTACGCGCAGCGCTATACCGTCGATTTCGTGGCCCGTCTGGCCGGAATGCCCGGAACCGAGCGGGTGAGCGTGATTTCCTTTGCCACCGACCTGCCCGAGGTTCTGACCCATTCCGGCGTGCAGACCCTCGGGGTCGATCTTTACCCGCGCGATCGGCGGCCCCGGTTCGGGGAGCTGCTTTCGGCCATCGCGGCCACCCGGCCCACGCATCTGGTGATCGGTGCCCCGATTGCCCCCGCCATTCGCTGG
>JAGPGI010000137.1 GCA_018056045.1 Paracoccus sp. (in: a-proteobacteria) | reverse complement strand
GGCGATCAGCTTGCCGGTGCGGGCGCGGTCATACCAGCGCCAACTGAGCCGCGTCAGGTGGTCAAAGGCGCGGGCCCGCATCTCGGTCTCGATATTGATGCCGAGCTTGTGGCCCCAATAGGTGACGATGACCAAAAGCCCCGCATTCACCGCGTAAAGCGCCAGCAGGCCCGCCGCAGCCAGCAAGGTCAGCGGCCAGTTCCCCTGCGGCAGCAGGTGGTCGATAAAGGCGGTGATGGCCAAGGGAAAGGCCAGTTCCAGCAGTCCCGAGACGACGGCGCAGCCGAAATCAAGCCAGAACAGGCCCATAAAGGGCCGGTAATAGGCGAAAAACTGGCGCAGCATGGTATTTCCTTGGGTCGACTTTCAGGCTGGAATGGCGACCGGGCCGCCATCCTCGCGGGTCAAGACCTGCATCGGCAGGCCGTAAATATCAAGCAGGGCCTCGGGTCGCATCAGATCAGCCGGGCCGCCTTGAAGCGCCAGCCGTCCGCCCTTGATGGCGACGATATGGTCGCAGAAGCGCGCGGCCATGTTCACCTCATGCAGGACGATCACGGCGCTGCGGCCTTGCTCGTGGCACATGCGGCGCACCAGCGCCAGAACCTCGACGGCATGGGCGATGTCGAGCGCGCTGATCGGCTCGTCCAGAAGCAGCGTGCCGGCCTCTTGCGCGACCATCATCGCCAGCCAGACCCGCTGGCGTTCGCCCCCCGAAAGCGTGTCGACCAGCCGTTTGGCGAAACGGGCGACGCCGCATTCCTCCATGGCGCGGGCGACGATTTCCTCGTCATGGGGACCAAAGCGGCCAAGCGCGCCATGCCAGGGATAGCGGCCAAGCGCGACCAGTTCGCGCACCAGCATCCCCTCGGCCGGGGGCGTGGTCTGGGGCAGAAAGGCCAGCCGGCGGGCATAGTCGCGCGCCTGCCAGTCCAACAGGCCCCGCCCCTCGAAGGTGACGCGCCCGCTGGCCGCGACCTGCCGCGCCAGCACCTTGAGCAGCGTCGACTTGCCCGAGCCGTTATGCCCGATCAGCGCGATCACCTGCCCCTTGGGCAGGTCCAGCGTGATCCCGTCCAGAAGCCGGCGGCCGGGCACGTCCACGGCAAGGTTTTCAATCTGAAACAAACTCATCGTTGCGATCTCATCATCAGCCAGACCAGCCAGGGCGCCCCGATCAGCGAGGCGAAAAGCCCAAGCGGCAATTCATAGGGGAAACCGGCCATGCGGGCGCCGAAATCGGCCGCCAGCATCAGGCCCGCACCGATCAGCGCCGCTCCGGTCACCTGATCGGCGGATCGCGCCAGACCCGCGCGCCGTGCCAGATGCGGGGCCATCAGGCCGACAAAGCTCAGCGGTCCGACCAGCACGGTCGCAGCCCCGGTGGCAAGGCCCGCCAGCACGATCAGCAGCGCGCGGGCGCGCCGCAGGGGTAGACCCAGCCCGGCCGAGATCTCGGCCCCGAGGGGCAGGATGCCAAGCCAGCGCCGCGTGGCCAGTGCCGCGACCCAAAGCGCCACCGCCACCGCCGCCAGCCCCAGCGCGCCCGGCATCTGCACCATCGCCGATGAGCCGCTGAGCCAGGCGAGGATCGCCCAGGACCGCGCGTCGCCCACCGCCATGATGGCCGAAAGCACCGCCGAGGCCAGCGCCGAGACCGCGATCCCGGCCAGGAGCACCCGTTCCGCCGGCATGTCGCGGCGGCTGACGAAGCCCAGGATCAGGATCAGCGCCGCGGCGCCCCCGGCCATGGTGCCCAGACCCAGCGCCAGCGCGGTCGGTGCGGCCATGGCAAAGATCACCGCCGCATAGCCCAGCGATGCCCCCCCGGTCACGCCCAGCACCTCGGGCGAGGCCAGAGGATTGGCGCTGAGCCGTTGCAGCAGCGTCCCGGCCAGCGCCAGCACCGCCCCGGCCGAGGCGGCGGCGATCAGGCGCGGCAGGCGCATGGGCAGGAAATCGGCAAAGCTTTGCGCGTCCAGCACCGCCCAGCCCCCCGGCACGCGGCCGATCCAGACCAGAACCAGTGCCGCCACCACCAGCGCCAAGGCCAGCCCGACCAGCAGGCGCTGCGGATGGGCGCGGCGCGGCGCGGGGCCTTCGCCCCTTTCGGTGCCCGGCGGGGTCGAGCCGCGCAGGCGCGGCAGCAGCCAGATCAGCAGCGGCCCTCCGATCAGGCCGGTCAGCGCGCCGGTCGGGAATATCTCGCCGCTGAGGCCGGCGATGGCCAGCACCACGCCGTCGCAGATCGACAGGATCAGTGCCCCGATCAAGGGCGACAGAAACAGCAGCGAGCCGATGCCGCGCGCGCCAAGCGTGCGCGCAAGCGCCGGCGCGGCCAGGCCGACAAAGGCGATCATCCCCAGCTCGGCCGAGACCGAGGCGGCGATCCAGACCGCCAGCGCCACTGCGGCCAGCCGCATGGCGGCCACGTTCATGCCAAGGCCGGATGCGCCCTCGATCCCCAAGGACAGCACGCGCAAGGGCCGCGCCAGCAGGGCCGCGCCGATGCCGCCCAGCAGCACGACCAGCGTCAGGGCGCGGACGCCCGACCAGTCCTGCTGGACCAGCGAGCCGCCATTCCAGATCACCAGCGACAGCAGATATTCGCCCCGCGCCAGCGTCAGGGCGGTGGCGACGGCGCTGGTGGTCATGCCGACCAGCATCCCGGCGATGACCATGGTGACGGGCGCGAAAGCCCGGCGCGCGCCGATCAGCAGCACCAGCCCCGCCGCCAGTCCCGCCCCGGCCATGGCGATGGGCCAGCGCCCGGCCTCCAGCAGGTCCGGGGCCAGCATCGTCGCCATGACCAGCGCAAGCTGCGCCCCGGCCGATATCCCCAGCGTGGTCGGATCGGCGACAGGGTTGCGCAGCACCGCCTGCAGGATGGCACCGGAAAGGCCAAGCGCCGCGCCCGCCAACAGGGCGATCACGCCGCGCGGCATCATGCCAAAGCCGATCAGGATCTGATCAAGGCTCATCGCCTGCGGCTCAAATGGCAGCGCGGGCCAGTCGGTCAAAGGCAGTATCTGCCGCGCGGTCAGCAGCCACAGCGCAAAGGCAAGGCCCGCCGCCAGCGGCAGGCCGATCCGCAGGGGCCTGTTCATAGCGCCTCCACCGGGCCGGCGGCGAAGGCTTGCGCCAGGAGGCCCGCGAACCGGAGCGCCGAAGGGGTGCCGCCAAAGGCGTTCACCTCGGGCAGTTGGTAAAGCCGGCCCTTGGCGACCGGGGGCAGGGCCCGCCACAGGATGCTGCGCGACAGGCTGCGCCGCGCCTCGGGCGGGACGGCGCCGATGATGACCAGACGGGCATCGGGCAAGCCGGCCAGTTCCTCGATCGGGACCGGGGCCATGAAGCTGAAACGGGTGCCGCCGCTCCAGGCGTTCTGCAGGCCCAGAAGCGGCAGGGTGCTACCAAACAGGCTGTCAAAGCCAAAGGCGCGCAGGTGCCGGGCATCGCCGATATTGACCAGACAGACGGGCATATCGGCGTAGGGGGCCAGTTCGGTCTTGCGGCGGGCCAGATCGGCGGCGGTGGCCTCTTGTGCGCGGCGGCCGGCCTGCGGGTCATCGACCGCGGCGGCCAGGATGTCCAGCGCCGCCAGCGTCTTGGGCAAGGGCGGCTCGCCCGGCGTATAAAAGGGCGAGGACAGGACCGGGGCCAGAGCCTCAAGCCGGTCCTGATAGCGGGTGTAATAGGGCGAGGTCAGGATCAGGTCGGGCCGCGTCAGTTGCAGCAGCTCGAAATTCGGGGCGCCGCGCAGGCCGAGATCGGTGACATCCGGGGGCAGTTCAGGCTGGATGGCATCGGCGCGAAAACGGATCAGTTCGCAGGCGGCGACGGGCATATGGCCGATGGCGATGGCGGTTTCCAGCATCGCCCAATCGATGGCGGCAAGCCGTGGCGCTGTGCCCGCGCGCACCCGCAAAGGCAGACCCGCCGCCAGCATGGCGCTGGCGGCGGTCAGAAAGGCGCGACGATCGATCCGCAGGGCGGTCGGGCGTCTTACCACTTGTAGGCAACCTTGGCGGTTACGGTGCGGCCTTCGCCGTAGAAGCAGCCAAAGGTGCCGCAATTGGCCAGATAGGTCTTGTCGGTCAGGTTGTTGATGTTGAGCGAGGCCTCGATATTGTCGCGGGTATAGGACCCGCCCAGATCGACCAGCGTGGCGCTGTCCATCTCATAGATGTTGGCGTAGTCGCCCATGCGCTTGCCGATATAGCGCACGCCGCCACCCAGACGCAGACCGTTGCCGAAGTCGTGGTCCAGCCAGGCGTTGAACTGATGCTTGGGCGCGTTGGGCATGTCCTTGCCGTCATCGCCGCCGCCGACCTGTTCGGTCTCGTTATAGGCGTAGCTTGCGCGCAGGTCCCAGGCCTCGGTGATCTCGGCCGTGGCTTCAAGTTCAAGCCCGCGCGACTTGACCTCGCCGGTCTGACGCACGACGCCGGCCCCCAGATAGCGGGTGACGTTTTCCTGCCTGAGGTCATAGATGGCGGCGCTGAACAGGCCGTTGAAATTCGTGGGTTCGTATTTGACGCCCAGCTCCCATTGCTTGCCCGTCGTGGGTTTCAGCGCATTGCCCTGATCATCATTGCCGATTTCCGGATCGAACGAGGTCGAATAGCTGACATAGGGCATGACGCCATTGGCGAAGATATAGGACAGGCCAAGGCGACCGGTGGTCTCGTTGTCGGTCTGGTCCACACGCGAACGACCGGCGAAATTGGTGTAGATGGTGCCGGTCTGCTCGGCCCGGTCATGGCGCAGCGCCACTGAGGCACGCCAGTTGGCGATCTCGATCTCGTCCTGGGCGTAGATGCCGATCTGCTTCAGCGTCAGGTCGTTTTCGCTGGTGTACCAGGCCGGATCCGTGGGTGCGCCGCTGTAATCTGGATTGCGCCAGTCGAGACCCGAGGCGGTATAGAACTCGGTCGTGGTGTCGGCGTCGTATTTGCGCAGATCGATGCCGATCAGCAGCTTGTGCAGGACACTGCCGGATTCGACCTCGCCGGCCAACCTGGTGTCAAGGTTGATGCCCTTGGTGCTTTCTTCCTGACGGTTGGCGCCGCGCAGGATGGTCGCGCCGTCGTCGCTGAGCCCCGAGATATAGGTGCCGGTATAATCCCAGTCGAACTTCTCGTAACGGAAGCCCTGATTGAGCGTCCAGCCATTGCCCAGATCATGGCTGAGCTCGACCCCGAAATTGCCCATCTTGCGGTCGCTGTCATCCCAGTCCGGCTGCCCGGTATTCATCTCGCGCAGGTCGTCGCCATCGGCGATCCGGGTCAGCCCATAGGGCACGCCCGTGGGCGAGATCGGCGAATCCTTGATATATGAGGCGATGAAATCGACGGTGGTCATGTCGGTGGGCTGCCAGCGCGCGGCGGCGGCGAAATAGCCGCGCTCGTTGGTCAGCTCATCGATCTGTTCCTTATTGTCGCGCCCCGTGGCGGTAAAGCGCAGCGCCAGCGTGTCCGAGACGGCGCGGTTCACGTCCAGAAACAGCTGCCTGCTGTTGTTGCTGTCAAAGCCCAGCCCCACCTCGCCGAAATCATGGGCCTGAGCGCGTTTCTGGATCTGGTTGATGATCCCCGAGGGCGCACCGGCGCCGTAAAGCGAGGAGGAGGGGCCGCGCAGAACTTCGACCTGCTGGATGCCATAGGTCTCATATGCCGGGGCGCCCATATAGCGCAGTTGACGCAGGCCGTTGACATATTGGGCGCTGCGGGCCTCAAAACCGCGAATGGTCGGACTGTCAAAGCGCGGGTCGGAACCGTAAGGCTCACTGACGACGCCAGCGCTGTAGGACAGTGCCTGGCCCAGCGTCTCGGCGCCCTGATCCTTCATCTGCTGGGTCGTCACGACCGAGATCGACTGCTGGGTTTCGGCCAGCGGCGTGTCGCTTTTGGTGGCGACCTGATTATAGGTCGCGACATAGCCGTCGGCGGCGACGGCGGTGTCGCTGGTCGCGGTCAGGGTGATCGCGTCCAGAACCACGGTTTCCCCGGTCTCGGGGACAGCTTCCTGCGCGGCGGCCATGGAGCTGGTCAGAGCGATGACGCTGGTGCCCAAAAGGGCGAGAACTCTGGATGTGGGACGCATTTTGGCCTGCCATGAAGGGGTAATCTTTATTAACTGATTTAATTTATAAGGATTGTCAATCTGAAGGATGCAGGATTTTATTTTGTTCAATTTCACTGTGTTAGTTGACTTTTCCTGCCAGCTTTAGCGATGCCTTGCCGATCACCCCGGCGGCGGGGCGGGCGCGTTTTTTCCCGTCGGTCCGGGGGCAGGGGCCGGGTGCCCGCCGGCGGTCGGTGATCGGCCGAATCGACTGTGTCCCGGGGGGCCGCCGATGTCAGTAATGCTGCGTCTGCATATGTCGTGCTGCGAAGCGGAATGTGTAAATATTTGTTTTATAATTACAAAATTGCGCTTTCTGTGGCGACACGAGTGTAGACGAACAATCATATCTATCCGTATAGTTTGGATAGTTGCCTTCATAATGACCAACGCAACATCAACAACAGGGTGTTCCATGATCAACCGTCGCAAATTCCTGACCACATCCTCGATCGCCGCCGCCTCGCTCGCGGCGCCGGGGCTGCTGACGCGCGCCTTTGCCGCTGGCGAGGCGCTCAAGCTTGGCGTGCCGGTGCCAATCTCGGGGGCTTTTGCCGCCAATGGGAAATTCGCCACCATCGGCTCGCTGATGGCGGCCGAGGACGCGGCGGCCGCGCATGGAATCGGGGTCACGACCTTCGATCTGGATACCGAGGGCAAGCCCGCCACCGCCGTGCGCAAGGTGCAGGACGCCCTGGCGCAAGAGGGGATCAAGCTGTTTGCCGGCGGCATCCTGTCGTCGGAATCGCTGGCCATGGGCAAGGAGATCGAACGCGGCGGCGGCGCCTTCATGACCACGGCCGGGGCAGACGAGATCACCGGCATCGATTGCAACAAGGCCACCTTCCGCTGGTCGGTGCCGACCTATGGCGCCATCAACCAGACCGTGCGCCAGATCATCGAGGCGCTGCCGGACGCCAGGAAATGGTACACGATTACGCCGCAATATGTCTTTGGCGACGGTCTGCTGAACGCCGCCAAGGCGGTGTTTGCCGAAAAGGGCATCGAGCATGTCGGCAACAGCTATCATTCGCTGACCGACAAGGAGTTCTCGGGCTATCTGACCAATGCCATCGCCGCCCAGCCCGATGTGCTGCTGCTGCTGAA
>JAGPGI010000136.1 GCA_018056045.1 Paracoccus sp. (in: a-proteobacteria) | reverse complement strand
GAACTGGTCGGTCAGGATCAGCGCAGCCAGCGCCCCCTGGGCCGTGCCGGCCCAGGCGGGGGCCAGCGCGGCGGCGTTTTCCCAGGTCGCCATGAAGCGGTCGCGGATGGTTTGGTCCAGCGCGGGCGTGCCGTCATACCAGCCCTTTTCCCCGACCTCGTCGAGCCAGAAGCGGTTTACCTCGTCCGGTGTCGCAAACATCGCGCCCCCCTTTTCGTCATGGGGGATGGTTGCAGAGCCGGGCCGGCGCTGCAAGCCCGCGCGTCACGCAGATTTGCCGCTGTCGTCCGAGCCGGCGTTTTCCAGCGCGGCCTCGACCGCGACGGTGGTGGCCGAGGGGGCGATGACGGCAAAGTTCTGGTCCTGCGCGGGCGCGGCGCGGCGGGTGCGGCGCCAGCCGGTATAGGTGGCCAGCACCACCAGCAGGAGGCCGATATAGATCCAGAACCCGTCGGGTCCCATGATCGACATCGCCCAGCCGGTGATCAGCGGTCCGGTCATGGCGCCGACGCCGTTGATGAACAAAAGCCCGGCCGAGGCGGCGGCCATGTCCGAGGCATCCAGAAAGTCGTTGGTATAGGCCAGAAGCACCGAATAGATCGGGTTGGCGACGCCGCCGACCAGTGCCGCGGCCAGAAGCAGCCCCCAGATGCCGGGATCCAGCTGATAGGCCGCGAAACAGGCCGCGAAACCCGCCACCGACAGGCACAGCACGATCATCCGCCGGTCGCTGTGATCCGACAGCCAGCCGATCGGATATTGCAGCACCAGCCCGCCGAAATAGATCGCCGCGACAAAGGCCGAAATCTCGGTCACGGTCAGCCCCTTGGACGAGCCCCAGACCGAGGCCATCCCGAACAGCGCCGAAAAGACGCCGCCCATCAGGAAGATCCCCACGCAGCCCAGTGGCGAGACCCGGAACAGCTTGCCGAAGCTCATCCGTTTCATGGTCGAGAATTGCGGCGCGGGCTGGGTAGAGAGCAGGATCGGCAGAAAGGACAGGCTGACCAGAACCGAGGGGATGACGAACAGAAGATAGCCCGCCGGGTCGGCCGTGTTCATCAGAAGCTGCGCCGAGATGATGCCCAGCATCTGCACGATCATGTAGGCCGACATGGCCTGACCGCGCGTGTCGTTGGTGGCGCTGGCATTGAGCCAGCTTTCGGCGGTAATATAGACCCCCGAGAAGCAAAAACCGATCATGAGCCGCATCAGCGCCCAGGCCAGCCAGTGCGGGGCCACCGCGTAAAGGATCAGCAGCGACGAGATCAGCGAGCCGAGCGCGGCGAAGACCCGCACATGCCCGACCTTCTGGATCATGCCCGGCACGACGCGCGACCCCAGCAGGAAGCCGCCGAAATAGGCCGCCATAACCACCGACATCTGCGTGGTCGAGATGCCCTCGATCTGGCCGCGAATCCCGAGCAGCGTGCCCTGCATGCCGTTTCCGACCATCAATAGCAGGATGCCGAGCAGCAGCGGCCAGGTGGTTCGAAGCACGATCAGCATCGCGAATCCTTTGGAATCAGTAACGAAGCGTCGCCGTAGCTAAAGAATCGATAGCCCGATTCCACCGCGTGGCGATAGAGGGCTTGGATGCGATCCTGACCCATCAGCGCGCTGACCAGCATCAGCAGCGTCGATTTCGGCAGGTGGAAATTGGTCATCAGCGCATTCGTCACCCGGAAGCGATAGCCCGGATAGATGAAGATTTCGGTAACGCCGCTGAAGGGCAGGACCCGCCCGCTGTCATCCGCCGCCGATTCGATCAGGCGCAGCGCCGTGGTGCCGACCGGGATCACCCGCCCGCCCGCCGCGCGGGTCTGGTTGATGGCCTCGGCGGCGGCGGGCGTGACCTCGCCCCATTCGCCATGCATCCTGTGGGTGGTGACGTCCTCGACCTTGACCGGCAGGAAGGTGCCGGCGCCGACATGCAGGGTGACATGGGCAAAGCGCACGCCCTTGCGGGCCAGCCGCGCCAGCAGATCGGCGTCGAAATGCAGGCTTGCGGTGGGGGCGGCGACCGCGCCTGAATGACGCGCCCAGACGGTCTGGTAATCCTGATGGTCGGCCGCGTCGGGGGCGCGCAGGGCGGCGATATAGGGGGGCAGGGGCATGGCGCCGACCCGCGCCAGCGCGGCGTCGAAATCGGCGCCGGTGGCGTCGAAGCGCAGCGTCAGTTCGCCATCGGCGATATCCGTCACCTCGGCCGAAAACCGGTCGGAAAAGCGGATCACCTCGCCGGGTTTGAGCTTGCGCAACGGTTTTGCCAGCGCCCGCCAGCCATCGGCCACGGGCTCGAGCAGGGTGATTTCGACCCTGGCCACCGCCTCGCCCTGAGGGGTCTGGCGGGCGCGGGTCCCTGACAGCCGCGCCGGGATCACCTTGGTGTCGTTCAGAACCAGCAGGTCGCCCGGCCCCAGCAGGTCGGCCAGATCATGCACATGCAGGTCGCGCGTCGCATCGCCATCGGCCAGCAAAAGCCGCGCCGAGGAACGCGGCCGGGCAGGGCGCGTCGCGATCAGCGTTTCGGGCAGGTGAAAATCGAAATCATCCAGTTTCATAGCGGGTTTCTCGCGCTGCCATGCAGGGCCGTCAAGGCGGGCGCGGATCACAAAGTGAAAAGCTCGGGCTTTACATGTCCGAGGGAAATGCTAAGTATTCCGCATGTGAGGTGAGTCCATGATCGTCTGCCATTGCTCCCAGATTTCAGACCATGACATCCGCGCTGCGGTGGACTGGATGCGCGCGTCCGACGCCGAGACGATCATCACCCCCGGAAAGATCTACCGCGCCCTTGGCAAACGCGCCGATTGCGGTGGCTGTATGCCCTTGTTTCTGGACACCATGCGCCAATGCGATAATCTGGCCGTGCCTCCGATCCTTCGGGGGCTTCGAGCCATTCGCAAAGGGGACAGCCATGAAGGGCGACGCCAAGGTCATCGAGTATCTCAACGCAGCGCTGCGGTCTGAACTGACCGCCGTCAGCCAGTATTGGCTGCATTATCGTCTGCAGGAGGACTGGGGCTATGGTCGCATCGCCTCCAAGTCCCGCGCCGAGTCGATCGAGGAAATGAACCACGCCGACCGGCTGATCCAGCGAATCATCTTTCTGGAGGGGCATCCGAACCTGCAGAAACTGGATCCGCTGCGCATCGGCCAGAACATCAAGGAGACGCTCGAGGCCGATCTGGCCGGCGAGCATGATGCCCGGACGCTGTACATCGAGGCGCGCGAGCATTGCGACAAGGTCGGCGACTATGTCAGCAAGGCACTGTTCGACGATCTGATCGGGGACGAGGAAGGCCATATCGATTTCCTCGAGACCCAGCTGGGCCTCTACGAGCAGATCGGGGCGCAGAACTACGGCCTGCTCAATGCAAAGCCCGCGGACGAGGCGGAGTAATCCGTGACGTCACCACGCGATCAGGGGGCCGGATGGCCCCCTTTTTCGTTTCGTGGGACCGGGTCAGCGGGTGGAGGCAAGCCTGGCCCGATAGGTCTGATGCAGCCTGGTCCAGCCGGACCAGAAGGACGCGGCATCCCGGCCCGCCACCCGCGCGCCGAGGATCTCCAGATGCATATGCCAGCCCGAGGCGGTCATGTCGCGCATGGACGGGTCATCCAGCCCGCGATGCGTCAGCGTCAGCAGCACCTTATCGCCGCGCGGCTCAAGCTCGAAGGTCACGTCGCCCTTGCCCCAGGCATAGGTCAGCAGGCGCGGCGGCTCGACCGCGATGATGCGGCTGTCCATGCGCTGTTCCTCGGCAAAGCCGGCGGGGCGGGGGTCCGAGGCGTCGCTCAGCTCGTCATTGCGCCAGATCAGTTCGAACTCGGCCCCCGGCGTCAGGGTCATGTCACCGGCCGCCAGCCATTTGCGGCGCAAGTCGCTGTCGGTGAGATAGTTCCAGATCCGTTCGACCGGCCCCGGCAGCCAGCGCTGGATCACCAGCGTCGTGCCATCCCTGAGGCTGGCGAATTCTTCGATCTTGGTGTCCACGTTCATGTCGTCTCTCCCTTGGGGTTTTCGGACGGGTCCGATCCGGTGGCCGGCGCTTGTGCATCCTCGTCGCGCAGCAGGCGCTCGAGCAGGTCAAGGCGGTCGGTCCAGAAGCGTTCATAGAACGCCAGCTCGTCCCAGGCCGGTTTCAGAGGCGCTGCCTCGAGATGGCAGATATGGGTGCGCCAACGGATTTCCCGACGCAGCAGCCCGGCTTTCTCAAGCACCTTTATGTGCTTGGAGGCCGCCGCAAGGGTCATGGCATGGGGCTTGGCAAGCTCGCCCACCGTCCGCTCGCCAAGGGCCAGATCCCGCAGCATGGCGCGCCGGGTCTCGTCACTGAGCGCATGGAAAATCTCGTTCATTCTCGGCATCCATCATTCAACCATATGGTATAATTAAACGATGTCCGGCCGTGAGTCAACCAAAAGGTAAAATGAAAGGGCCGGGATGTGAAATCCCGGCCCGGAGAGGTCTGTCGGCAGGGCTCCGCGCAAGGGCGGCTAGGCCCGCAGCCAATCCGCCGCCAGCGCCGGCAGCTCGTCGTAATGGGCCAGCATCGCCTCGGGGCGCAGGCGGGTCAGGGCCTCGCCCTCGGGGCCAAAGGCGACCAGCGCCACGCGCACGCCCGCCGCCGCCGCGGTCTTGCGGTCGGTTTCGGTATCGCCGACCAGAAATGACCGCGCGACCTCGCCCCCGGCGTCATGCACGGCGGCGGCATAGGGGCGGGGGTCGGGCTTGCGGACCGGCAGCGTGTCGGCGCCGATCATGGCGGCGAAGCGGTCACGGATGCCCAGTTTGCGCAGCAGGGTCTCGGCCAGCGCGGCTGGCTTGTTGGTGCAGACCGCCAGCAGGTGCCCGTCGGTGGCAAGCTGTTCCAGCGCGGCCTCGGCGCCGGGGTAAAGCCGGGTATGGACGGCGATGCCGGTGGCGTAATGATCCAGCAGGCGCGGATAGTCCTGTTCCTCGGCGCCCGGCGGCAGCAGCGTGTCGGCGGGCAGGCGCGCATAGCCCGCGCGCAGCATGGCGCGGCCGCCGTGAAAGGCGATCAGCGCATCCGCGACCGGGTCCAGCAGCGCGCCAAGGCCGCGTGCCTGAAAGCAGGCATTCGCCGCCGCGATCAGGTCGGCCGAGGTGTCGGCCAGCGTCCCGTCAAGGTCAAAGACAACCGTTCCCGCCATGCCCGCTGTAACCTTCCGTCAAGATGTGTGATCTGCGGGGGGTTTCCCCCCTGCCGGCCCCTAGGTAGAACGCCGGCAAAAGAATGGAAACACGCAAGGGGCCATGATGACCGAGAAAGCCGTCGCACTGATCGTTCTGGCCGCAGGGCAGGGCAGCCGGATGCAGTCCGACCTGCCCAAGGTGCTGCATCGTCTGGGTGGCGTGCCTCTGGTTGGCCACGCGCTGGCCGCCGGCCGCAGCCTTGAGCCCGAAGATATCGTCGTGGTCGCCGGCCATGGCGCCGAGGCGGTGAAAAAGGCCGTTGGCAAGCTGGACCCCGAGGCGCGGATTGCGCTGCAGGAAGAACAGCTTGGCACCGGGCATGCGGTCCGTCAGGCGCTGCCCTTGCTGGAGGGGTTCGAGGGCCGGGTGATCGTGCTTTACGGCGACACGCCCTTTATCGGACCCGAGACGCTGGCGGGGCTGGCGGCGCATCCTTCGGATGTGGTCGTGCTGGGCTTCGAGGCCGCCGATCCGGGCCGCTATGGCCGCCTTGTCACCGGCCCCGAGGGGCTTGAGCGCATCGTCGAATACAAGGATGCCGATGCGGCGACTCGGGCGATCCGGCTGGTCAATTCGGGCGTCGTCGCCGCCGATGCGGCGATTCTGCGCGAATTTCTGCCCAGGATCGGCAACCGCAACGCGGCCGGCGAATATTATCTGACCGACCTGCCGGCGCTGGCGCGGGCGGCCGGGCTCCGCGTCGATGTGGTGACCTGCGACGAGGACGAGACGCTGGGCATCAACACCCGCGCCGAACTGGCCGCGGCCGAGGCGCTGTTCCAGAGCCGGGCCCGCGCCCGCGCGCTGGAGGATGGCGTCACCCTCAGCGATCCGGCGACGGTCTGGTTCGCGCTGGATACGGTGATCGGGCGCGATGCCATCGTCGGCCAGAACGTGGTCTTCGGCCCCGGCGTCACGGTGGAAAGCGGCGCCGAGATCCTGCCCTTCTGCCATCTCGAGGGCTGCCATATCAGCACCGGCGCCGCCGTCGGCCCCTTTTCCCGGCTGCGTCCCGGCGCCGAACTGGGCGGCGATGTCCATGTCGGCAATTTCGTCGAGATCAAGAACTCGGTCCTCGACGAAGGCGTCAAGGTCGGCCACCTGACCTATCTCGGCGACGCGCATATCGGCGAGCGCACGAATATCGGCGCCGGCACCGTCACCTGCAATTACGACGGGGTCGGCAAGCACAAGACCGAGATCGGCCCGCATGCCTTCATCGGCTCTGACACGATGCTGGTGGCGCCGGTCCGGGTGGGGGCGCGGGCGATGACCGGCTCGGGTTCGGTCATCACCGAGGATGTGCCTGACGATGCGCTGGCGATCAGCCGCAGCAAACAGGTGAACAAACCCGGTCTTGCCGCCCGGCTGATGCAGGCCCTGCGGCAGAAGAAAGGTAAATAGTATGTGTGGTATCATTGGAATTCTGGGCGATCACGAGGTCTCGCCGCAACTGGTCGAGGCGCTCAAGCGGCTGGAATATCGCGGCTATGACAGCGCCGGCGTGGCGACCGTCGATGCCGGAGGCCGGCTGGACCGCCGCCGTGCGGTCGGCAAGCTGGTGAACCTGTCCGACCGGCTGGTGCACGAGCCGCTGCCCGGTCACGCTGGCATCGGTCATACCCGCTGGGCGACCCATGGCGCGGCGACCGAGGCGAACGCCCATCCCCATCGCCGCGGTCCGGTCGCCGTGGTCCATAACGGCATCATCGAGAATTTCCGCGAGCTGCGCGACGAAGTCATCGCGCTGGGGCTGCAGCCGGAATCGCAGACCGATACCGAGACCGTGGCGCTGCTGACCGCATGGCACATGTCGCAGGGGATGGACCCGATTGCGGCGGCCCGCGCGACGCTGGGCCGGCTGCATGGCGCCTTCGCGCTGGCCTTCCTCTTTGATGGCGAGCCCGATCTGATGATCGCCGCCCGCAAGGGCAGCCCGCTGGCCGTCGGCCATGGCGAGGGCGAGATGTTCATCGGCTCGGACGCGGTGGCGCTGGCGCCCTTTACCGACCGCATCACCTATCTTGAGGATGG
>JAGPGI010000135.1 GCA_018056045.1 Paracoccus sp. (in: a-proteobacteria) | reverse complement strand
CGCATCGGGGCGCGCGGGCGACAATCGTGCCGCCCGCGCCAGTTCCACGCCTATCGGAAGATCAGATAGGTCGACAGGACGATGACGATCACCGCCAGCCCCAGCGGCTTGGCGACGGGCCATGGGGTCATGTCCACCGGCGCCTCGCCCGAAGGGGCCCAGGACCGCTCCATCGGATACATGCGCCCGATCAGCAGCATGATGCAGACGTTCAGCACGAACAGGATGAACATCACATGCAGGTAATGCGGATAGCCCTCGGCGCTCAGTGCCGGCTTCAGCATGAACTGGCTGATGATATATAGACCGACCCCCGATGCGAGGCCGATCTTGGCCGCGATCGGCGGCACCCGGCGCGAAAAGATGCCGACCAGGATGATGGTCAGGATCGGGATCGAATAGCAGCCGTTCACCTCTTGCAGATAACCGAACAGGCCCTGCGGCGCATTGGCGATGAAGGGCGCGATCACCATCGAGGCGACGGCAAGGAAGGTGCCGAAGATCTTGCCGGCGCGCACGACCTGCTCGTCACGGGCGGCGGGCTGGAAAAACCGGCGATAGATATCGACACCGAACAGCGTGACCGAGCTGTTCAGCGCCGAGTTGAACGAACTCAGGATCGCGCCGAAAAGCACGGCGGCGAAAAAGCCCCGCGCCCAGCCCGGAAGCACCTCGTTGACCAGCCGCGGATAGGCCTGATCGGCCACCGTCAGTTCGCCCTTGAACATGTGCCAGGCGATGATGCCGGGCAGCACGACGATGATCGGGCCAAGGATCTTGATGCAGGCGGCGAAAAGCAGGCCCTTTTGCGCCTCGATCAGCGATTTCGCCCCCAGCGCACGCTGGATGATCGCCTGGTTGGTGCCCCAATAGAACAGTTGCACCAGCATCATGCCGGTAAAGATCGTCGCAATCGGGATCGAGCTGTCCGCCCCGCCCGCCGCCACGAACTTGTCCGGGTTTTCGGTATAAAGCACCGAGACACCGGCAAAAAGATCGCCCTGACCGATGGCCAGCAGGCCAAAGACCGGGATCATCACCCCGCCGATCAAGAGCCCCACCGCGTTGATCGTGTCCGAGACCGCAACCGCCTTCAGTCCGCCAAAGATCGCATAGATCGAGCCGATGATCCCGATGGCCCAGACCGTGACCCACAAGGCTGCCGTATGCGAGATGCCGAACAGGCCCGGCACGTCGAACATGGTCGAAAGCGCCAGCGCACCGGAATAGAGCACGATGGGCATCAGCACGATCACATAGCCGGACAGGAACAGGATCGAGGTGATGATCTTGGTCTGCTCGTCATAGCGTTCTTCCAGAAAGCCGGGGATGGTGCTGATGCCGGTGCGCAGATAGCGCGGCACCAGCATCAGGGCTGTGACCACGATGGCGATGGCCGCCAGCGTTTCCCAGGCCATGACCAGCACGCCCTCGGTATAGGCCTGACCGTTCAGCCCGACCATCTGTTCGGTCGACAGGTTGGTCAGCAAGAGCGAGCCGGCGATGACCGGCGCGGTCAGCGAACGGCCCCCTAGAAAGTAGCCCTCGGAATGGTGTTCGTCGGTGCCTTTGGTCCAGTAATAGGACAGGATCGCGACAAGGGCTGTGAACCCGACAAAGGACAGGATGTTCAAAACCGACATCGTGCCTCCTCCTCCTCCGCAAAATTGATCGTGAACAGAACGTTAAGTTGTTAGCGCAAACGTGATCGGTGTGACAGTGGGCGTGATCATGGGCATGGCGGCTGGATTCGCAGCCTGCGTCAGCCAGCGCGGGGCGGCAATCCCCGATTTTCACCAGAAATCGCGGGCGGAAAGCCGCTGATCAGCCATCGCGGCTTGTTCTTGGCCGGAAATGGCAAGACGATTGCCTGTCCCATGGCCGAAACTGCCGCGATTCCGCCCGGGCGGAACAGCGATGACATGACGAGGGGGGATCACATGACCTATGGCGACCGGCCAAGGCCCGAGGAGGCGCGCCTGCGCGGCGATACCGTCGCCCGGCTGCTCGAGGACACCATTGCCGGGCTGCTGGCCCGCACCGTCTCGGCCCGCCCCGAGGCCGAGGCGCTGGTCTTTCGCGAACACGGGTTGCGGCTGAGCTGGTGCGAGTTCGGCGCGGCGGTGGACCGGCTGGCGACGGGGCTTCTGGCGCTGGGGGTCGCGCGCGGCGACCGCGTGGGGATCTGGTCGCCCAACCGTCCGGAATGGGTGCTGACGCAATTCGCCACCGCCCGCATCGGCGCGATTCTGGTGAACGTGAACCCCGCCTATCGGCTGGCCGAGGTCGAATATGCGCTGCGCCATGTCGGCGTGCGGGTGCTGGTCACCGCCGACCGCTTCAAAAGCTCTGATTATGTGGGCATGCTGGCCGAATTGCTGCCACCGCCCGCCGCCAGCGGGGCGATCAGCGCCGCGAACCTGCCCGATCTGCGCGCCATCATCGCCATGGGCCAAGAGACGCGGCCCGGCATGCTGCGCTTTGCCGACATTGCCGCGACCCCGGCCGACACGGCGCGGCTGGATGCGCTGACGGCGGCGCTGGACCCGAATGACCCGATCAATATCCAGTTTACCTCCGGCACCACCGGCCTGCCCAAGGGGGCCACGCTCAGCCATCGCAATATCGTCAACAATGCCCGTTTCGTCACCGACCGCATGGGCTTTACCGATCAGGACCGGCTGTGCATCCCGGTGCCGCTGTATCACTGTTTCGGCATGGTTATGGGCGTTCTGGGCTGCGTGACCAAGGGCGCCACGATGATTTTCCCCGGCGAGGGCTTTGACCCCGACATCACGCTGGAGACCGTCGCGGATGAGCGCTGCACCGCGCTTTATGGCGTGCCGACGATGTTTTCGGCCATGCTGGCCAGCGAACGCTTTCACCATCACGACCTGTCCATGCTGCGCACCGGCATCATGGCCGGCGCACCCTGTCCGATCGAGGTGATGAAGCGCGTGCGCGAGGAAATGCACATGTCGCAGGTCACCATCGCCTATGGCATGACCGAGACCTCGCCGGTCTCGTTCCAGTCGATGATGGACGACCCGGTGGAAAAGCGCGTCGCGACCGTGGGCCGCATCCATCCCCATCTCGAGGTGAAGCTGGTCGATGGGCAAGGCCATACCGTGCCCACCGGCGCTGTGGGCGAGCTGTGCACGCGCGGCTATTCGGTCATGCGCGGCTATTGGAACGAGCCCCAGAAGACCGCCGAGGCCATTGATGCCGAAGGCTGGATGCATAGCGGAGATCTGGCCAGCATCGATGCCGAGGGCTATTGCAGCATCGTCGGGCGCAGCAAGGACATGCTGATCCGCGGCGGCGAGAACGTCTATCCGCGCGAGATCGAGGAATTCCTCTATCGCCACCCCAAGGTCCGCGAGGTGCAGGTCATCGGCATCCCCGACGACCGCTATGGCGAGGAAATCTGCGCCTGCGTCATGGCCCGCGATCCCAGCCTGACGGCCGAGGAATTGCGCGCCTTTTGCAAGGGCCAGATCGCCCATTACAAGGTGCCGCGCTATGTCGAATTCGTCGAGGAATTCCCGATGACGGTGACCGGCAAGGTGCAGAAATTCATCCTGCGCGACCAGATGGTGCTGCGGATCTTTCCCGAGTTGGCGCAGGACTAGACGGAGCGGGACTAGGCGGCGCGGGGTTGGCGTCGCGAAAGGCGCCGGGGCTCATGCCGGTCCATTTCATGAATGCGCGGTGAAAGGCGCTGGGTTCGGCATAGCCCAGCCTTGACGCGATATCTGCGACGCGGGCATCGGTCTCGGCCAGCATCCGGCGGGCCTCAAGCTCGCGGATCTCGTCGCGGATGGCGGCAAAGCCCTGTCCCTCGCCGCGCAGGCGACGGCGCAGGGTGGCGGGTGACAGGCGCAGATCGGCGGCAAGGCGGTTGAAATCGGGCCAGTCTTCGGGCGGGGTGCCGCGCAGCCGGTCGCGGATCCGCGCTGACAGGTCCTGATCGTGGCGATAGCGCAAAAGGATGTTCGCCGGCGCCCCGCGCAGAAAGCCTTGCAGCGCCTTTTCGCTGCGGATCGGCGGCAGGCCAAGATAGCGGCCGGCAAAGACCAGCCGGCTCTGCGGCTGATCGAACCGCACCGGCGCGCCAAAGAATTGCAGGTAATCGCTGCGATTTTCCGGGGCGGGGCAGGCGAAATCGACCTGCATCAGCGGGATGCGGCGCCCGATCAGCCAGCACATGACCCCCATCAACACCAGCCAATAGGTCCGATAGGCAAAGGCCGGGCGCGGGGCCACGCGGTCGGTCAGCACGATCTCGGCCAGACCGTCCCGCAGGCGCAGCTCGCCCGCCGGATCGTCCAGCACCACGGTCAGGAAGCTCAGCGCCCGGCGCAGCGCATGTTCCAGCGTGCGCGCATGCAGCACCGCCTGGCACAGCAGGTTGAAGCTGCCCGGCCGCATCGGCCGCGCGCCCATGCCAAAGAACTCGTCCTGGATCAGGTCGGTGATCGCCAGCCACAGCCACCCGTATTGCAGGTTCGAGACCGGCTGATCGGGATCGGCGATCCCGGCCTTTGCCAGCACCGGCGCCGGGTCCAGCCCGGAACGGGTCAGGCTGGCCAGCGCGTCGCCGACAAAGCCGGGCAGGATGGTTCGCCGCTCCATGCGCTGTCCATATTGCAAAACCGATCAGTCATTCTGGCCGGGAATGTCATTGTCTGCAATGCGCCCCGCGCTACCCTGCGCCCGATTCCGGCAGAGGAGAGCCGGGCCAGCCGCGCCCCCGCGCGGCACCGATGAGGGAGGACGCAGCATGACTCAGACGACCGAGACCCGGGCGCGGCCCGGCTATCACGAGGCAGTGGCGCGGTTCAGCATTCAGGACGCGATGGCGGCCCTTGGGGGTGATCTGGAAACCGGGCTGAACGCCTGCGTGGAATGCTGCGACCGCCATACCGGCGCGAACCGGGTGGCGCTGCGCTGCCTGTCCGTGGACGAGGTGCTGACCGCATACACGTTCGAGGATCTGCGCGACCTCTCGGCCCGCGCCGCCAATGTCTTTCAGGCCCAAGGCATCCGCCCCGGTGACGTGATCGCCGGCCTTCTGCCGCGCACGGTCGAGCTGGTGGCGACGGTTCTGGGCGCATGGCGGCTGGGCGCGGTCTATCAGCCGCTTTTCACCGCCTTCGGCCCCAAGGCCATCGAACACCGGCTGAAAACCGGCGGCGCGAAACTGGTGGTGACGAACAGCGCCCAGCGTCCCAAGCTGGACGAGATCGAGGATTGCCCGCCTGTCGCCCTGATCCGCGCCGGCACCGACCCGCTGCCTGCGGGGGACATTGATTTCAACGCCGCGCTGGCCGCCGCCGCGACCGGGTTCGAGCCGGTCCTGCGCCGGGGCGAGGATCTGTTCATGATGATGTCGACCTCGGGGACCACGGGGCTGCCCAAGGGCGTGCCGGTGCCGCTGCGCGCCATGCTGGCCTTTGGCGCCTATATGCGCGACGCGATCGACCTGCGCGAGACCGACACGTTCTGGAATATCGCTGATCCGGGCTGGGCCTATGGGCTTTACTACGCGCTGACCGGTCCGCTGCTTCTGGGTCAGCCGACGATCCTTTACGAGGGCGGCTTCACCGCCGAGACCACCTATCGCATCATCGAGCGGCTGGGCGTGACCAACCTGACCGGCTCGCCCACCGCCTACCGTCTGCTGATTGCCGCCGGACCCGAGGCGGCCGAGGCCGTCAAGGGCAGGCTGCGCGTCGTCAGCTCGGCCGGCGAGCCCCTGAACCCCGAGATCATCCGCTGGTTCGGCCAGCACCTGTCGGTGCCGATCCACGACCATTACGGCCAGACCGAGATGGGCATGTGCGTGAACAACCATCACGGGCTGGACCATCCGGTGCGCGCCGGATCGTCGGGGCTGGCCATGCCCGGCTATCGCATCGTGGTGCTGGACGATGCCGGCCGCGAACTTGGCCCGAACCAGCCCGGCATTCTGGCCATCGACATGGCGAAATCGCCGCTGATGTGGTTCTCGGGCTATCTCAATCAGGCGACGCCAGCCTTGGCGGGCGGCTATTACCGCACCGGCGACAGCGTCGAGTTCGAACCCGACGGCTCGATCAGCTTCATCGGGCGCGCGGATGATGTCATCACCTCGTCGGGTTACCGCATCGGGCCCTTCGACGTCGAAAGCGCCCTGATCGAGCATCCCGCCGTCATCGAGGCCGCCGTGATCGGTGTCCCCGACCCCGAACGGACCGAGATCGTCAAGGCCTTCGTCATTCTGGGCAAGGGCCATCAGGGCAGCGACGCGCTGGCCGAGGAATTGGGCGCGCATGTCAAGCGCCGCCTCTCGGCCCATGCCTATCCGAAACTGATCGACTTCGTGGCGGAACTGCCCAAGACTCCGTCGGGCAAGATCCAGCGCTTTGTCCTGCGCAAGGCCGAGGTCGAGAAACTGGCGCAAGCATAAGGAACGAACATGCAGATCGAGAACAAGGTTTTCCTGATCACCGGCGCGGGCTCGGGCCTTGGCGCGGCGGTGGCGCGCATGGCGGTGGGCGCGGGTGCGCGGGTGGCGCTTCTGGACGTGAACGCGGGTGCCGGGCAGGCGCTTGCGGATGAGCTGGGCGCGGCGGCGCTTTTCATCAAGACCGACGTCACCAGCGCGTCCGAGGGCGAGGCGGCGGTTGCGGCGACCTTGCAGAAATTCGGCCAGGTCGACGTGGCGGTGAACTGCGCCGGTGTCGCGCCCGGCGAACGCATCGTCGGCCGCGAAGGTCCGCATGCGCTGGAAAGCTTTGCCCGCGCCATCCAGATCAACCTGATCGGCACCTTCAACATCCTGCGCCTTGCCGCCGATGCCATGGCGAAAAATCCGCCCGGCGCGGGCGGCGAACGCGGGCTGATCGTCAACACAGCATCCGTCGCGGCCTTTGACGGTCAGATCGGGCAGGCGGCCTATTCGGCATCCAAGGGCGGTGTCGCGGCGATGACCCTGCCGGCGGCGCGCGAACTGGCGCGCTTCGGCATCCGGGTGATGACCATCGCGCCCGGTATCTTCAAGACGCCGATGATGGCCGGGATGACGCAAGAGGTGCAAGACAGCCTTGGCGCAATGGTCCCCTTCCCGCCGCGTCTGGGCGAGCCTGCCGAATATGCGGCGCTGGTGCGCCATATCGCCGAAAACCAGATGCTGAATGGCGAGGTCATCCGTCTGGACGGCGCCATCCGCATGGCCCCGAAATAAGGAGTTTCCCATGGATCACGATCCCATCGTCATCGTCGGCGCGGC
>JAGPGI010000134.1 GCA_018056045.1 Paracoccus sp. (in: a-proteobacteria) | reverse complement strand
GCCGCGCAGGGCATCGACCGGGTGATCGTGGCCACCGATGACGACCGCATCCGCGAACATGCCGAAAGCTTCGGGGCCGAGGTGGCGATGACCTCGACCAGCGCCCGCAACGGCACCGAACGCTGCGCCGAGGCGGTGGCCAATCTGGGCCTGACGCATGATATCGTGGTGAACCTGCAGGGCGACGCGCCGCTGACGCCGGCATGGTTCGTCGAGGATCTGGTCGCCGGTCTGCGCGCCGATCCGGGCGCCGATGTGGCGACGCCGGTCCTGCGCTGCACCGGCGCCATGCGCTCCGAGCTGATCGCCGACCGCGTCGCGGGCCGCGTCGGCGGCACCACCGCCGTATTCGGTCACGACCGGCGCGGGCTTTACTTCTCGAAAGAGGTGATCCCCTTTGCCGCCGGTGATTTCGGCCCCAGCGACCCGACGCCGGTCTATCACCATGTCGGCGTCTATGCCTATCGCCCCGCCGCCCTTGCCGAATACCCGAGCTGGGGCGAGGGGCGGCTGGAACAGCTTGAGGGGCTTGAGCAGTTGCGCTTTCTGGAGCGCGGCCGTCGCATCCTTTGCGTCGAGGTCGAGGCGCGGGGCCGCGAGTTCTGGGAGTTGAACAACCCCTCGGATGTGGGCAAGCTGGAATCGATGATGCAGCGCATGGGCATCGCCTGATGCAGCCAGCGCCGGGGCGCGCGCCGCGATGCAGTGTCATCGTCGTCTCGCGCCACCGGCCGCAGCATCTGGCCCGTTGTCTGGCCGCCCTGGCCCGCCAGACCCATCCTGAATACGAGATCGTGCTGGTCGCCGACCCGGACTCTGTCGGCACCCGCCCGGACCTGCCGCTGAAGCGCCGGGCCTTTGATGTCCCGAACATCTCGCGGGCCCGCAACGAGGGCATCGCGCTGGCCGCCGCCCCCGTCGTGGCCTTCATCGACGACGATGCCATCGCCGTGCCCGGCTGGGCCGGGGCGCTGAGCGCCCCCTTTGCCGATCCCCGCGTGCTGGCCGGGACCGGCTTTACCCGTGGCCCCGATGGCCTGAGCTGGCAGGCGCGGGCCGAGCGGATGACGCCCTCGGGTCAGGCCATCCCCTTTGATCTGGATGAACCCGCCCTGCTGTCGCCCGAAAATGGCCAGCCGGTCAGCACCATCGGCACCAATTGCGCCTTTCGCCGCGAGGCCCTGCTGGAGATCGGCGGCTTTGATCCGGCCTTCCCTTATCATCTGGACGAAAGCGACGTGAACATGCGCCTGCATGCATGTTTCCCGCAGGGGCTGACGGCGGTGGTGCCGCAGGCGCAGGTGATCCATGGCATTGCGCCGGGGACCGGTCGCGCCGGGGCGGGCGTGCCGAGGGATCTGACGCAGATCGGCCGCTCGGCCGCGATCTTTGCCGCGCGCCATGGCGGTGATGCCGGCTGGATGCGCGCCAGCCAGCGCCGCCGGCTGCTGCGTCATATGGTCGCGGGGCGGCTCGATCCCTTTGCCGTGGCGCCGCTGCTGGCGGGGCTGGCGGCGGGGCTGGCCGAGGGGCAGGCGCTTTGCCCGCCAGCGCCCGGCCCCTGGGAGCATGCCGCGCCGCCCGAATTCCAGCCCATGCCCCGCGCCGCGCCGGGCCATGTGTTTCTGGCCGGATGGCACTGGCGGGCGGGACAGTTGCGCGAAGCCGCCGCCCGTGCAGTGGCGGCCGGCGATCTGGCCACGATTTTGCTGATGACCCCCTCGGTCCAGCCGCATCGTCTGGTGATGGCCGAGGGCGGATGGTGGGAACAGCGCGGCGGGCTTTGGGGGCCGTCGCGACCGGGGGATTCGCCAGTCTTTCTGATGGGTTGGGCCGATCGCCTCGCCCGCGAGCGGGGAAATCCTCTGGACCTGAGCCGGAAATAGGCGGAAACTGGTCACGGAAACAAAAAAATTCGTATTATTTGTAGTTGGACGGAACGGTTTGGCTCTTACCGCGCTTGTTGCGCAGTCGCGAACAAACGGGGATAACCCCCAAAAAGGTTGGCGCAGACGTCAGGAGACCTATTCATGAGTCGTAAAGTAACCAAGGCCATCTTCCCCGTGGCTGGCCTGGGCACCCGCTTTCTTCCCGCAACGAAGAGCATTCCCAAGGAAATCATGACCTTGGTGGACCGCCCGTTGATCCAGTATGCGATCGACGAGGCCCGTGCCGCCGGGATCGAGGAGTTCATCTTCGTCACCTCGCGTGGCAAGGGCGCGCTCGAGGATTACTTCGACCATGCTCACGAGCTGGAATCGAATCTGAAAAAGGCCAACAAGACGGACCTTCTGGACATCCTGCGCAGCACCAACATGGATTCGGGCGCCATCGCCTATATCCGCCAGCACAAGGCGCTGGGGCTGGGCCATGCGGTCTGGTGCGCGCGGCGGCTGGTCGGCGACGAGCCCTTTGCCGTCATCCTGACCGATGACGTCATCATGGGCGAGCCGCCCTGCCTTCAGCAGATGATCGAGGCCTATCAGGACACTGGCGGCAGCATGGTCGCGACCATGGAAGTGCCGCTGGACAAGACCAAGGCTTACGGCGTCCTTGACGTGGCCGAGGACATGGGCGCCATCGTCCGTGCCAAGGGCATGGTCGAAAAGCCCAAGGAAAACCCGCCCTCGAACCTTGCGGTGATCGGGCGCTACATCCTTGCGCCGACGGTGCTGAACAACCTCAACAAGCTCAAGCAGGGCTCGGGCGGGGAAATCCAGCTGACCGACGCCATCGCCGACGAGATCGCCGAAGGGCGCGGCGTCTATGGCCTGCGCTTCCGTGGCCAGCGCTTCGACTGCGGCTCGAAAGCGGGCTTCCTGCAGGCGACCGTGGCCTTTGGCCTTGCGCGCGAGGAGCTCAAGGACGAGTTCGCCGAATATCTGTCAGATATCAATTCGATCCTGAAGGCGGCGGAATAAGGCATGACGGCGACGGTATTGGTGACGGGCGGTGCGGGCTATATCGGCTCGCATGCCTGCAAGGCGTTGCGTGACGCGGGTTTCGTCCCGGTCACTTATGACAACCTTTGCACCGGCTGGCGCGAGGCGGTGAAATTCGGCCCCTTCGAACAGGGCGAATTGCTGGACCGCGCCCGGCTGGACGAGGTTTTCGCCCGTCACCAACCCGTCGCCGTCATGCATTTCGCCGCGCTGAGCCAGGTCGGCGAAGCCATGCGCGAGCCGGGCAAATACTGGCGCGGCAATGTCAGCGCCTCGCTGAACCTGATCGAGGCGACGCTGGCTGCGGGGGTGCGAAGTTTCGTCTTTTCCTCGACCTGCGCCACTTATGGCGATCATGACGGGGTGGTGCTGGACGAAAACACCCCGCAACTGCCGCTGAACGCCTACGGCGCCAGCAAGCGCGCGATCGAGGACATGCTGAAGGATTTCGGCGCCTCGGACGGGCTCTCCAGCGTGATTTTTCGCTATTTCAACGTGGCGGGTGCCGATCCCGAGGGCGAGGTGGGCGAGTTCCACCAGCCCGAGACGCATCTGGTGCCGCTGATTCTGGATGCCATCGACGGCAAGCGCCCGGCGCTGACCATCCATGGCACCGATTACCCGACCCCGGACGGCACCTGCATCCGCGATTACGTCCATGTCATGGATCTGGTCGACGCCCATGTGCTGGGCCTGCGGCACCTGCTGGCCGGCAAGGTCGAAAAGGGCGGGCATGATGTCTTCTGCCTTGGCACCGGCAACGGCTTTTCGGTGCGCGAGGTGATCGACCATTCGAAATACGTCACCAACCGGCCCGTCCCGCTGACCGAAGGCCCGCGCCGGGGCGGTGATGCCGTCAAGCTGGTCTCGGGCAGCGAAAAGGCGATTGCGGTGCTGGGCTGGAACCCGGCCCGCTCGACCCTGCCGCAGATGATCGGAGACGCCTGGCGCTGGCATCAGAATGGTGGCTATGGCGCCTGAGCCGGCGATCCTGCTGGATGTTTCGCGGCTGATTTCCCGGCTTGGACAGGGGCCGGCGACAGGCATCGACCGGGTCGAGGCCGAATGGCTGGCCCATCTGCAGACCCGGCCGCATCTCTTGCTGTGCCGGGTGCCGCACGGGCAGTTGCTGCTGCCCCCCGCCGCCGGCGCGGCCATCCTGCGCTGGGGTGCGGGCGACACCGCCGACCTGCCTGCACCCGGATTTCTGGACCGGTTGCGCGGCCGGCGCCATGTTCGCGCCCGGGCCGAGGCGGCGCTGCGGCGCATGGCGCTGACCCGCGCCGGGCGCGACGGGCAGGGCATCGCGCGCCGGGTCATCCGGCGCATGGGGCCGACCAGCTATCTCAATGCCGGCCACAGCAACCTTGAGGCGCGGCTGTGGCAGAACCTGCGCGGGCTGCGCCGCGTGGTGCTGATCCATGACACGATCCCGCTGGATCACCCCGAATTCACCCGCGCCGGCCAGTCCGAGAAATTCCGCACCCGCTTTGCCGCCGCGCTTGGCCATGCCGATCTGGTGCTGACCGTCTCGCAGGCGGCGCGGGCGGATGTGTTGCGCTGGCGCGACCGTCTGGGCCTGCCCAGGCGCGCGCCGGTCGAGGCGGTGCCTCTGGGGACAAGGCTTGCCGAGCCGGCGCCGCCGCCCGCGAGCGCGGGCGATATCCCGCTGGACCGGCCGTTCTTTGTCACGCTGGGCACGATCGAGCCGCGCAAGAACCATGCCCTGCTGCTGGATGCCTGGCAGGAGCTGGCCCGCCGCCTGCCGCCCGAACGCCTGCCTCGCCTTTACATCATCGGCCGGCGCGGCTGGGAAAATCATCAGGTCTTTGCCCGGCTGGACAGGCTGCCGGCCGATGGCGCGCTGCGCGAATTCGCCGGGCTGGACGATGGCGCTGTCGCCTATCTGCTTGAACGCTGCCACGGATTGCTCATGCCCAGCCGGGCCGAGGGCTTTGGCCTGCCGCTGACCGAGGCGGCGGCACGCGGCATTCCGGTTTTGTCGGCGCCTCTGCCGGCGGCGCGCGAGCTTCTGGGGGATTATGCGCGCTGGCTCTCGCCCGATGATGCGCGCGGCTGGGCGGGGGCGGTGGCGCTTTTGGCTGCCGCGACGCCTCTGCGCCTGCATCCGCCGCCCATCCGCGACTGGAGCGATTATTTCGCCCATGCCGATACCGTTCTGCGCGAGCGATTGCAGCCTGCGTCCGCGGCCGCTATGTCCAGCCATCCTCAGGTGAGATAGGTCCGTGCCGCGTCTGTTCCGCTTTCTTCGCCGTCAAGTCAGGCTTCGCGCCCGCCGGCAGTGGCTGATCGGTCGCGCGATCCGGCGCGGGCGCCGGCTGAGGCCGGTGGCGGACCGCACCGGCATGATCCGTCCCGGCCAGATCCTGCTGTTCACGGTCCTGCGCAACGAGGCGATCCGACTGCCCTATTTCCTCGATTATTACCGGCGCATGGGCATCGGGCATTTTCTGGTGGTCGATAACGGCTCGAATGATGGCGGGCGCGAATACCTGCGGGCGCAGCCGGATGTGTCGCTGTGGCTGACCAAGGGCAGCTATCGCGAGTCGCGCTTTGGCATGGACTGGCTCAACTGGCTTTTGCGCCGCCATGGCAGCGGGCATTGGTGCCTGACCGTCGATCCCGACGAGTTCCTGATCTATCCGCATTGCGATACAAGGCCGCTGCTGGCGCTGACCGACTGGATGGATGCCTCGGCGATCCGGTCGTTCTCGGCCATGCTTCTGGACATGTATCCCAAGGGGCCACTCCACGCGCAGCCCTATCAGAGCGGCCAGAACCCGTTCGAAATCGCGCGCTGGTTCGATCCGGCGAATTACTCGATCCGCAAGAACGGCGCCTATGGCAACCTGTGGATTCAGGGCGGCGTGCGGGGGCGGGTGTTCTTTCCCGACGATCCCGACAATGGCCCGGCGCTGAACAAGATCCCGCTGGTGCGCTGGGAACGCGGCTATGCCTATGCCAGTTCGACCCATATGCTGCTGCCGCGTTCGCTGAACATGGTCTATGACGAACGCGGCGGCGAAAAGGCCTCGGGGTGCCTGCTGCATGCCAAGTTCCTGTCGACCTTCGTCGAGAAATCGGCCGAGGAACTGAACCGCCGGCAACATTACGCCAACAGCCATGAATACAAGGCCTATCACAGCGGCCTGCGCGACGGCCCGGAACTCTGGTGCGAAGAGTCCTGCGAGTTGCGCGACTGGCGCCAGCTCGAGGAGCTGGGGCTGATCTCGACGGGGAACTGGGCATGAACGCGGCGGTCCCTGTGGACGATATCCGGCTGGGCGTGGTCATGCTGTGCCATAATGAGCTGGCCATCGCCGCGCGCATGGCCCGGGTCTGGGTGGCCGGCGGCGCGGCGGTCTCGATCCATGTCGATGCCAAGACCCCCGCCGCCGAGGTGGCCGCCATGCGCGAGGCATTGGCCGATCTGTCGCAGGTGGTGTTCAGCCGCCGCCATGTCTGCGAATGGGGCACCTTCAGCCTTGTGCGCGCGACACAGGATGCGGCCAGCCTGCTGCTTGAGCGTTTCCCCGAGGCCACCCATGTCATTCTGGTCTCGGGGGCCTGCCTGCCCCTGCGGCCGGTATCCGATCTTTGCGCCTATCTGGCGCGGCATTCGCAGCGCGACTTCATCGAAAGCGTGACCGCCGAAGATGTCGGCTGGACCGTCGGCGGGCTGAACGAGGAACGCTTTACCCTGCGTTTCCCCTTTGCCTATCGTTACCAGCGCAAGCTGTTTGACCGCTATGTCGCGCTGCAGCGCCGGCTCAAGCTGCGCCGGCGCATCCCGTCGGGGCTGGTTCCGCATCTGGGTTCGCAATGGTGGTGCCTGACGCGCCCCACGCTCGAGGCGATCCTGACCGATCCGCGCCGGGGCGAATATGACCGCTATTTCCGGCGGGTCTGGATCCCGGATGAAAGCTATTTCCAGACGCTGGCCCGCAACCATTCGCGCCAGATCGAAAGCCGCTCGCTGACGCTGGCCAAGTTCGACGATCAGGGCAAACCCTATATCTTCTACGACGACCATCAGCAGATGCTGGCGGGGTCGGGCTGTTTTCTGGCGCGCAAGATCTGGCCCCGGGCCGATCAGCTTTACGCGCATTTCCCGCCGCCGCTGCAGGGCGCGCCCTCGGCCGCCGAGCCCACGCCCGAGCGGCTGGACCGCATCATCGCGCAGGCCGTGGCGCGGCGGCGGCTGGGCCGGCCGGGGCTTTACATGCAGAGCCGCTTTCCCGAGAAGGACCGCGAGAACGGCAAGACCTCGGCGCCCTATGCCGTCCTGCAGGGCTTTGCCGAGATCTTCCCCGATTTCGAGCCC